>CABSZR010000044.1 GCA_902482185.1 uncultured Collinsella sp.
GACCACACCGGGCATGCGCGTGTTTGAGAAGGCGGCGGTTGAGATTGGCGGCGGCAGCAACCACCGTTACAACCTGTCGACGGCCGTCATGCTCAAGGACAACCACATCGATGCCGCCGGTGGCGTGACGCGCGCGATCGAGATGGCGCGCGCCCATGCATCGTTTACCACGACGGTCGAGATCGAGTGCGAGAACCTGGACATGGTGCGCGAGGCCGTGGAGGCCGGCGCCGACATCATCATGTTCGACAACATGACCCATGACGACATGGCTGCCGCTATTGAACTTATCGCCGGCCGCGCCAAGACCGAGTGCTCGGGCAACGTGGATGCCAGCAATATCCGCGCGCTTGCCGACCTGGGCGTTGACTTTATTAGCTCGGGCGCCCTGACGCACTCCGCGCCGATCCTCGACCTCTCGCTTAAGCACCTGCGTCTGCTGGACGGTAAATAATGGACGCCCGCGAGCGTCGCCGTGCCATCATGGCCGTGCTCGAGGGGGCCAAGGGGCCCGTATCGGGCAGCGCACTTGCTCGTGAGGTGGGTGTGAGCCGCCAGATTGTCGTGCAAGACATCGCCCTGCTGCGCGCCGATGGGCACGATATCGTGGCGACCAATCGCGGCTACGTGCTGCAGGAGGCCCCCAGCAGCCCCGCCGTGCCCACGCGCCTGGTCAAGGTGCACCATGGCATGGAGCAGGCAGGTGACGAGCTCACGAGCATCGTCGACGCGGGTGGTGCCGTGCTCAATGTAATCGTCAACCATCGCGTGTATGGCAAGATCACAGCCGATCTGGACATTCGCAACCGTCGCGATATTGAGCGCTATCTTGAGGGTATTGCCAGCGGCAAGAGCTTCCCGCTGCTGACGGTGACGAGTGGCTATCACTTCCATCGCATCGCGGCAGAAGACGAGCAGACCCTCGACGAGATCGAGACCATACTCAAGGAGAAAGGCTATCTGGCAGACCTGATGCCCTACGAAGACGACCTATCGTAGCCGACGCTGCAAACGCCCCTAAGCGGCAATCTGACGTTCAATCGTCGGTCGCGTACCGAAGTACGCTTCCCTCCTCTTTCACGTCACCTTGCTCGCTTAGGGGCGTTTTCGCTGACGCATGCTCAACCTGCGGCGCAATTCAATCCCATGCAAAAAGGCCGAAGCACCATCGGAGCTTCGGCCTTTGTTTTTCTGCAGCGTCCAAGCGCAGTTTATCGATTCTCGATGCTGCCGATGTTTTTGAGCTCGATGGAGATGAGGCCGTTAGGCTCATTGACAAACTCGATGTACTCGGAATTCGAACCCATCTCGGCCGGGAAGCTGATCTCGATACCCGTGTCGGTACGGATCTTATGATTGCGCACCGCCGCGCGTTCGACCTGCTTGCGCTCCACGGGCACGCGCTCAGGCACCTTCTCCTCGGTCAGTGCCGCGCGCACGCTCTCCTTGATAACCGGTTCGTCCTCAAAGACCTCATCGACGATATCCCAAGGCGGCAGCTCCTCGTCATCCTCAACCTTCTCGGCAACGGCAGCCTTAACCTTAGCGAGCGCTACGGCCGTGTTGGCGCCGTGCTCCTCCGCGACCTCCTCGACCACGCGCGTCACGGTGTCGATGACCTCCTTACCCGATACGCCCGTGTCGCACTGAAGCAGGCCATCGGGGATAAGCATACGGTCCTCGCCGGCAATCTTGCGCTTCTTGTCCACATAGCCGATCTCCATGGTGCTCGCACGCACGATGGCATAGCTCGGCACCTTTTGCGAAGGGTTCGGCAGAATGGCGTAGTGGCGCGCGATATCGTTGCGCACCTCCCCCTCCTCGCGGCCCACTTCGTGCATAAAAGCCTGCTTGGAGCCCAGCAGCATCACGGCAAACCAGCGGGCATCCTCATCGTCATCAAAGTCCGCCACAAGCACGTCAGTGGACTCGGCTTTCTCGGCCTTAGTAAGTTCGGAAGAGATGAACTCCGCAATCTGCTGAGACAGGTCCACGAACTCACGCTCACCAAAGAAATAGCCCTTGAGCTCGCCGCCGAATGCGGAGTTCTCGGCAAACGTGGCACGCTTGTTATCAGCCGAGGTACGAGCGCGCCGCAAATGCGTGGTTACGAAATTACGCACGGTGCGGCTCTCAATATCGAGCTCGCGTTGACTCATGACGTTGACGGCAGAGTCAAAGTCCAGGATATGCAGAATCGCGTGATTGATTTTCATATACGGCATTCCGTTCTAGATCGATTTCGGCACGAACCAGTATAGCGGTCGAGTCCGCCCCAGGCGCGTCGAAGATTGGTGCATCGGGGACAGGTCGCTTTGCACCAATGGCTAGCGCAGGAGCTCGGACTGCCAAGCCTCGAGCTGTTCTGCCAAGCTCTTGCCGGCAGCGGGCAAATCGATCTGGGGACGTTTGGGCAGAAGTGCACACTTAAGAATCGCAACGATAGTCTGCGAGACAAAGCGTCGCGTATCCTTGTCAAAGCCTTGCGCAGCCTGGAGCATCACGGGCAGGCTCTCGCGCAGATTCCCAGCGATATCTGCAAACCGCTCAGCACCCGTAGCCTCAAACACGGAGAACAACGCATCTACAAAACGCTCGCGCTCGCTAGGTGACACTGCAAGCAGCATCTCGCGAATGGAACCATCAACGTATCGAGCACCGGCGGACAGGCACTCACAGTACACGAAGTCGCGACCATCAACCACCCAGCTAAAGGGATTGTGCTGCAGCAGGCTGAACTCGGTGCTCTCAACGATGGCATAGTCCTCCTGTGTCTCGAACATCATGCCAAAGATCGACGACCGAGGTAGCGTCTTGTCGATTCGACCGGAAAGATCGGCAAAGGCGTTGCCGTTCAGAAACTCCTCGACGAAACCCGGACCATCATGGGAATACGCCCGTTCGATTCGCTCACGGGCGACATCGGAGCACATCGCCGCGCCGTACACCGCAAGGTTTCCGCCCTTGGAATGACCTCCGCACAAAAGCGGCCCGTCAATCGCATCCGCCGCCTCGTCCACATAACGCGCCGCGGATTCCTGGGCCGGCACAGGACACCGGAACGCCATGTTAAAGTCCTCTTTCCAGCCCACAATCGTGCTGTCGGTCCCCCGGAAGGAAAGATAGCTAAACCCCGCCGGAAACCGGAACGCCATGGCTGCAAACTGCTCTGTCGCCACCACATCGCTCACGGCACGATAGCCGCAAACGTGCACGCCACGGTAGCGAGGGCTTGCTGCCACGGCCTCCAACAAGGTCCTGCTCCCCTCTGGGTCCCACAAGTCGCCAATCATGTCCCGGTAGCACTCGGCACGCAGCAGCTCGCGTACGTCTAGGCCCTGCCAGTTCGTCAGCTCCGCCATATCACCCGGCAAACGCAAATAGGACAACCACGCAAAGACCAGGCTATCCACCGCGCAGAACGGCCGCTCCTCAAACGGATCAAACGCCGTCTGGGCATAGGTCAAAAAATTAGGTGAATCCGACATGGCCCTCCCATCAACTATGGCGCATTGGGGTCAGGTTACTTTGCACCAAAAAGGCGCCCGGGCCGTGTGGGCTCGGACGCCTTCATTGTAGCTTTTCGCTCTAACGAGCTTGATTTAGCAGGAGAAGTCGACGCTGTCGATGATGTCCTTGAGGGCCTTGGCGGAGGCGGTGAGCTCATGCTGCTCGTCATCGTTCAGCGGCACGGGGACGCGGCAGACAACGCCGTCGCGGCCAACGACGGTCGGCATGGAGATGGCAAGATCGGACAGGCCGTACTCGCCCACCATGAGCGAGGAGACAGGCAGAACGGTCTGCTCGTCACGCATGACGGCAGTGCAGATGCGCTTGACGGCCATGGCGACGCCGTAGTAGGTGGCGTGCTTCTTCTCGATGATGGTGTAGGCGGAGTTCTTGACGTCCTCGGCGATGCGCTTCTCGGCAGCCTCATGCTCCAGATGACCGTGAAGCTCGCAGAAGGTGTTCAGCGGAACACCGGCAACCTGGGCGCTGGACCAAGCGACAAACTCGGAGTCGCCGTGCTCACCCATGACATAGGCCTGGACATCGCGCGGGTCAACCTCAACGTGGGCACCAAGCATCTGCTGCAGACGGCCGGTGTCGAGCACGGTGCCGGAGCCGATGACATGGCCCTCGGGCAAGCCGGACATCTTGATGGCGGCATAAGTCAGAACATCGACCGGGTTGGAGACGATGAGCAGAATGCCGTCAAAGCCGGACTTCTTAATCTCGGGGATAATGGACTTAAAGATGTTGACGTTCTTGTTGACCAGGTCCAGACGGGTCTCACCGGGCTTCTGGGCAGCGCCAGCGGTGACGACGATCATGGCGGCGTCGGCGACATCGGAATAATCGCCGGCGTAGATCTTCATCGGCTCGGCAAACGTCATGCCGTGCGCGATATCCAGGGCCTCACCCTCGGCGCGGTTCTTGTCCACGTCGATGAGGACCATCTCGGAGAACAGACCGCTCTGCATCAACGCGAACGCCGAAGACGAACCGACGAAACCGCAGCCGACAATAGCGACCTTCTTCTCGTTAACCATTAGAAACTCCCATCTCTCTCCACAAACAAGCCGCCCGGGAACGACCCGAGCGGCTTGCCGTAATCCCAATACATCCAATCGGGACTTTGATTATGCTCCTATTCGCAGGCAAATATCGACCGTTTACCGAAATTATTTGCAGGATTCGTAAAATAACTGCACGAAATCGGTTTCGAGCTATTGACGGGCCGAAATACCTTTCTAATACAGGCCCGCCTCGCGAATGGCCTCGACAGCCAAAGCGATCTGATTGGGCGGCAGGACCAGCGCCATGCGCACGTGCCCCTCGCCCGAAGGGCCAAAGCTCGCGCCCGGCGTCACCACAACGCCGGCCTTCTCCATAAGCTCCTCGCAAAACGCCATGGAATCGGTGCGCCCTGCGGGCAACTTGGCCCAAACGAACATCGAGCCGTGCGCGTTGGGGCGCTCCCACCCAAGGTTCTCAAGACCATCACACAAGGCATCGCGGCGCTCCTGGTACTTCAGACGCTGCGCCTCGACCTCATCGCGCGGACCGTTCAGGCAGGCGATAGCAGCCTTCTGGATCGGGAAGAACATACCAAAGTCGATCTGGCCGCGCAGCTTGGCAAAGGTAGAGACCACGTCCTCGCGGCCGACCAAAAAGCCGATACGCGCACCGGTGACGTTAAACGACTTGGAGAGCGAGAAGAACTCCACGCCCACCTCGAGCGCGCCAGGGTACTGCAAAAAGCTTCCGCCCGGCTCGCCGTCGAACACGATGTCGGAGTATGCGTTGTCATGGACGATGAGCAGGTCGTGCTCGCGGGCAAAAGCGATGATCTCCTCGTAGACCTCGGGCGTGCCCACCGAGCCGACCGGGTTCGCGGGCAGCGACACGATCATATACTTGGCACGATCGGCAACCTCGGGATCGATACCCGCCACATAGGGCAGGTAATTGTGCTCGGCAACCAGCGGATAGTATTCGAGCTTGGCATCGGCGATCTTGGCACCCGCCTCAAAGACCGGGTAGCACGGATCGGGAACCAGAATGGTATCGCCCGGATCGAGCAGAGCCAGGCCCAAATGACCCACACCCTCCTGCGTGCCGTTGCACGACTGCACCATGGACGGCGTAATGCCCGAAACGCCAAAGCGACGCTCATAGTAATCGCACACGGCTTGCTTGAGTTCGGGCAAGTCGCGCAGGGCATACTTCCACATCTCGGGATCTTGGGCTGCTTGCGTGAGCGCCTCGACCACGTGGTCGTACGGCTTAAAGTCGGGCGTGCCCACGCTCATGTTGTAAATGGTCTTGCCCTGAGCCTTCAGCGCGAGCAGTTTGTTGTTGAGCGAGGCGAAGACCTCCGCGCCAAAGCGGTCGAGACGCTGCGATGCCTGCATGGTGCCACCTTTCGATATAAAAAACGCGGCGCTCCGACAAGAGCGCCGCGCGATACGGGCCATCAGATTGCAAAAGTGTAACGCTTGCAACCCTCGTATTGGTTCAATTTAGCCAACCTTAGTCAATTGCGTTGAGCGCGTCGATCTGCGCAAGCCACAGTCGCGAGCTGGCGTCACTCGGCATACGCCAATCGCCGCGCGGGCTGAGCGTCACCGAGCCCACCTTGGGACCATCGGGCAGGCAGCTGCGCTTAAACTGCTGAGCAAAGAAGCGACGGTAGAACGTACGCAACCACGTGTGGACGGTCTTGGCGTCGTAGACGCCCTCGAAGCTCTTGAGCGCCATGCGGTAGATCTTGCCCGGCTCAAAGCCAAAACGCAGCAGGTAGTAGAGGAAGTAGTCGTGCAACTCGTACGGGCCCACCAAATCCTCAGTCTTCTGTGCAATCTCGCCGTCGCCCGTGGGCGGCAGAAGCTCGGGGGACACCGGCGTATCGAGGATGTCGAGCAAGACCTCGGCGATACGCCCGCCAAAGACATCGGCGGCATAGCGCACCAAGTGACGCACAAGCGTCTTGGGCACGCTCGCGTTGACGGCATACATGCTCATGTGGTCGCCGTTATAGGTAGCCCAGCCGAGCGCCAGCTCCGACAGGTCGCCCGTGCCGATGACAAAGCCGCCAGCCTGGTTGGCCAGATCCATCAGAATCTGCGTACGCTCGCGGGCCTGGCTGTTCTCGTAGGTCACGTCTTGGACAGCCGGATCATGCTCAATGTCCTTGAAGTGCTGCTCCACGGCCGCGTGGATCGAAACCTCGCGGAAGCTCACGCCCAGGTCGCGGGCGAGCGACTCGGCATTCGACTTGGTACGATGCGTCGTGCCAAAGCCGGGCATGGAAACCGCCGTGATACCCGTGCGCGGCAGCCCCAGCGCATCGAAGGCACGCACGGTCACAAGCAGCGCCAGCGTGGAATCGAGACCGCCCGAAAGGCCGATAACGGCCGCCTTGGTGCCCGTGTGGGCAAGGCGAGTCTTGAGGCCAGCAGTCTGCAGATTGAGAATAGTCTCGCAGCGCTCGGCCAGATCACCGTGGTCGGCCGGCACAAAAGGCGCGCGGGGGAAGACACGGTCGATATCGCAGGCATCGCGCAGGACAGGCTCTTTGGCCAGCACGCCCTCAAACGAAAACTCAACGGTCGTGGCCTCCGGCACATCGTCCGCGCGCGTCCACGTCGTCGAGCGACGGCGCTCGGCAACCAGACGGTCAAGATCGACATCGGCGACGGCCATATCGCAGGTAAGCAGTTTGGTGGCGGCGAGCTTGGAGCCGTTTTCGTAGATAAGGTTCTCGCCTGCAAAGACCATATCGGTCGTGGACTCGCCCTCACTCGCGTCCGCATAGGCATAGGCGCAGTACAGGCGCGCGCTTTGGTTAGAGATAAGGCTGCGGCGGTAATCTGCCTTACCGATGATCTCGTCGGAAGCGGAGGGGTTGAGAATCACCGTGGCACCGGCAAGCGCCATCTCGGTCGAAGGGGGCGCCGGCACCCACAGGTCCTCACAGACCTCAACGCCCAGCACCAGGTCCTCGGCGCCCTCATCACAGCAGCGGCAGACAAGCCCCGAACCCAGCGGAACCGGACCCTGACCGGCAAACTCGACCCACGCGGGATCTGCGGGCGCCGGAGCAAACCAGCGGCGCTCGTAGAACTCGCCATAGTTGGGCGGATACTTCTTGGCCGTGAGGCCCAAAAGCTCGCCCGCGCAGCACACGGCGGCGCAGTTGTAGATATTCTCGGCAACTGCAACGGGAAGACCGATGGTAAAGACAATCGGCAGCTCGCGGGTTTCATCGAGAATATGTGCCAGTGCGGTCTCGCAGGCATGCAGTAATGTACGGTTATGGAACAGATCGGCTGCGGTATAGCCAGTCAGATTAAGCTCGGGCAACACCAACGCACGAACGCCACGCTCGGCAGCATCGCGAACAGCCGCCAGCGCAGCCTCGGCATTGCCCTCGACATCGGCAACGCGAATCTGCGGCGACGCCGCCGCCACACGCAAAAAGCCATCAGACTGAGAAAGGTGAAGATTCATAAGAATGCTCCCGTGCGTAGACGCCATTCACAACAATTAGCAAGCCCTATTGTAGTTCAACCGCCGGGTGCAACCGCATCCCACCAACTTGGTGAGCTATTGATGAGTTGATGGTATCTGTTAAATGTCACGTACGATTCACATCTGGTGGGTACCCTGATGGCTACACGAAACGAAGCAGATTTACACCGGGAGGACCCCGTATGACAACCAAGTACACCGACGCGCCGCGTACGCGCGTCATGACACCGGCCGCGCTCAACAACGGCGTTCACGAAAACCATTCCATCGGACAGACCATGGCCATCGCGCCCAAAAAGGGCCTGTTCGACGACATTTCCATTCCCCAGATCATCGCCGGCGCCGCAGCTGCCGCCACGAGCGTCGCGCTTGCTTCCAAAATCGGTATCGCCGGATCGGTGATCGGCGCCGCCGTGAGCTCGGTCATCACCGTTGTGTCCTCGCAGGTCTACCGCCACTTTATCTCTGCCAGCGCCGAAGCCCTCAAAGGTACGCACGCCGCCGACGACTACCCTGCCGGCGCCTATGAGCCCGTTGAGTTTAATGCCGAGGAGCACCTGGGCGGCGCCGCGACTACGCAGGAGATGCGCCAGATTGCGGGGCGCGCGACCACGGCGCGCGTCGCTCCCGACAGCCTGCGCGCCAAGGCGGCGGCAGAGCGCAGCCAGACGCAAAAGAAGGTCATCATCTTCTCGATCGCCATCGCCATCGTCGCGGTCATCGCCTGCGCTGGCGCCATCCTTATCACCACTGCCGGTGAGGGTCTGGGCGAGCGTCCCGAGCCAATCCTTTCGTCGCACACGACCGAGCACGACGCGGATAACTCCGGTCAATCGCAAAGCCAGCAGGACGACCCGCAGGGCAACTCCGCATCCACCGACTCCTCATCGAACACCCCCGATCAATCGCAGGGCGTCGATTCCTCTACGGCTAACAGCGGCACGCAATCCGGCACGACCGACTCAAGCCAAACGACTGACGGCTCTCAACCGAGCACAGGCGACCAGA
>CABSZR010000045.1 GCA_902482185.1 uncultured Collinsella sp.
GTCCTAAGTAGTCATTGGGGGCGTTTTTGTTTGACTAGTCGTTTAAGAACGTCCCCGATGCTATTTGAATTGCTAATTTGTGCGGGTTGTGGTTTTGTGACATGCTGAAATTAAAGATACTGTACAACTGTACGTTAATTCGTCTTCGTAGTATATTGCTACCCGCAAAACTCAATACCATTGTGCTCTGAGACGCTAAAGCGCCTACGTACAATGGTTGTCGATAGTACGATTCGATTCAACGACAGGATGGATGGTCCAAGCGTGAGTCTCGGCAGCAAACTATCCAATGCAAAGGTGTCCTTTGCGATATTTAAGCGCGACATCAAGCGACTGCTTGTGAACCCCGTCGCCCTGGTGGTTACCCTAGGCGTGTGCGTTATTCCCTCGCTGTATGCCTGGTATAACATCGTGGCAAACTGGGATCCGTATGGAAACACCCAAGGCATCAAGATTGCTATCGCCAACAACGATCGAGGCACCCAAAACGACTTGGTGGGTGAGCTCAACGCTGGCGACAAAGTGGTCGACCAGCTCAAGGAGAATCATCAGTTGGGCTGGACGTTCGTCGACTCGACGGCCGATGCCAAGGAGGGCGTCGAGAGCGGCGAGTACTATGCCGCTATCGTGATTCCCAAGAACTTCTCGGATAACCTGGTTTCGATGCTCGACGGCAACTACCATCAGCCCA
This sequence comes from uncultured Collinsella sp., assembly GCA_902482185.1. Taxonomy (GTDB): domain Bacteria; phylum Actinomycetota; class Coriobacteriia; order Coriobacteriales; family Coriobacteriaceae; genus Collinsella. Next base: position 692 of record CABSZR010000045.1, read on the forward strand.
AGCTCACGTACTACGTCAATGAGAAGAAGAGCGCCATTGCGCCCAAGGTTACCGATACCGGTGCAAACACCATCGAGGAGCAGATCAACTCGGAATTTGTCTCTACGGTAGGCAAGACTGTTGCCGGTATCGCCAAGGATGCCGGTGTCGATTTAAAGGACAAGGCAACCCAGACTCAGGACTCGCTGGCAAGTTCGGTGTCCGAGGCGTCCGACACCTTGGGCGAGGTGCGCGATTCGATTGGCGATATGAATGCCGCCATTGATAAGACGAGTGGCGCTATCGCCTCGGCTGATGCGGCACTTGCCGGCCTGCAGGGTCAGGCGCCGTCGCTGACACAGGCGATCTCCCAGGGCAACGACCTGCTGAGCGAAGCTCGCACCACGGCGGGCAACTCCATCACCTCGCTCTCCAAGGCGCTCTCGGAAGGCAGCCTTGCGCTCACCAAGACGTCGGCCTCTGCGAACGCTGCCATCGGCAAGCTGACGGGCGCGGTCACATCTACGACCACCCGTATCGACAACTCGCTCGAGTCTCTTCAAGCGACGATCGACCACAATAAGGCCGTTATCGGGCACTTGGAGATTCTCGCCAATGACACGTCGACAGGTTCCGAGGAAATTGACGCGCGCATTGTATCGACCATCGATTTGCTTCGAGAGCAGAATGAAAAGCTTCAGAGCATCAAGGACGGTCTGTCCGCGCAGTCGAGCGCCATGGCGAATGACGCAGCGGCTGTTTCGGGTGCCAGTGACGCTATCAATAACGCAATTCATACCGGTGCGACCAACCTTGGCCAAGCCCAGACGGACTTGGGCCAAAACGCGCTGCCGAAGGCCTCGAGCGCGCTCGACTCTTTTGCTGCCGTTTCGGGCGACCTGACCGGTATCGTCTCGGGTATGACACCTACACTTGCAAATGCGCGCGGCACGTTGGCGCAGCTTAGCGCTACGCTCGGCCAGGCCAAGACCACGCTGTCCCAGACCGATTCCTTGCTTGCCAAGGTCCAGGACAAGCTTGCAACCGCCGCCAATGACATCGCGGCGCTGCAGACCTCCGAGTCCATGGGCGAGCTGGCCGATCTGATGGGCGTCGATGTCAATGACGTGGCAGATTTCATGGCGTCTCCGGTTGAGTTGACGTCCAAGTCAATCTATCCGGTCAAGAGCTTTGGCTCGGGCATCGCTCCCTTCTACACCAATCTGGCGCTTTGGGTGGGCGGCTATGTGCTCATCGCCATTTACAAGCTCGAGGTCGACCGTGAAGGTGTTGGCAGCTTTACGGCGCGCCAAGGCTACTTTGGCCGCTGGTTGCTCATGGTGATCCTGGGCGCATTGCAGGCCATCATCGTTACGGTAGGCGATCTGGTGATTGGCGTGCAGTGCGTCAGCCCGCTGCTGTTCGTGCTGGGCGGCATCGCCATTTCGTTCACCTACGTCAATATCATCTATGCGCTGTCCACCACGTTTAAGCATATCGGCAAGGCTATCGGCGTCATTCTCGTCATCGTGCAGATCCCGGGTTCGTCGGGCATGTACCCCATCGAGATGATGCCCGGCTTCTTCCAGTGGCTGCACCCGCTGCTGCCCTTTACCTACGGCATCAATCTGCTGCGCGAGACGGTCGGCGGCATGTATTCGTTCAACTACCTGTTTAACCTGTGCATTCTGGGCGTGTTCTTGATCGTGGCGCTCTTTATCGGCCTGCAGCTGCGTCCGCTGCTGCTCAACCTTAACCTGCTCTTTGATAAACAGCTCTCCACGACCGGTATGATGATTTGCGAGTCCAACGACCTGCCGCGCCAGCGCTACTCGCTGCGCACGGCCATGCGTGTCATGCTCGATTCCGATTCGTACCGTCGCGAACTGCTCGATCATGCGGTCGCCTTTGAACATCGCTACCCGTACTACATCAAGGGCGGTTTTGCCGCCGTGGTGGGCGTTCAGGTCCTGCTCTTTGTCCTGTCGACGGTTCTCGATATCGACAATAACGGCAAGATCATCCTGCTTGTTATTTGGATCATCTCGGTTATTGCCATCTGCGGCTGGCTTATCAATATCGAATATATCCGCGCGAGCCTCAATACCCAGATGCGCATCTCGGCGCTTTCGGATGAGGACCTGCGTCGCGAGATGCGCGAACACACGGCCGCCATTCCTGCCGCCCGCCACATGTTTGGCCTCAACGCCAGCGAGCGTGGTGCCAAGGGCGGCGATCAGTCCACGGGCTGCTTGCCGCATATGGGCTCGCACTATAAATCTCAGGGCAGCGACAGCACAGCCACAAATGATGGAGATACCACCCCGCTTGGCAAGCACTCCAAAGGAGGTGAGGCATAAATGAAGAACATCCTGCATCTGTTTAAGCGCGATGTCCAAAACGTGTCTCGCTCCGTGATCGGCTTGGTTGTCGTGATGGGCCTCATTATCGTACCGTGTCTGTACGCGTGGTTTAACATCGCCGGCAGCTGGGATCCGTACGGCAACACCGGCAATCTTAAGATCGCCGTGGTCAACACCGATGAGGGTTACGAGAGCGATTTGATCCCCGTCGAGGTTAACGTGGGCGAAAACGTGACCGCCACCCTACGCGGCAACGAGAGCTTCGATTGGGTTGTGCTCAACAATCGCGAAAAGGCTATCGAGGGCGTTAAGTCGGGCGCGTACTATGCTGCCGTCGTTATCCCCAAAACGTTTAGCGCTGACATGATGACGCTTTTCTCGACCGACGTGAAGCATGCCGATATCGAGTTCTACGAGAATCAGAAGGCCAACGCCATTGCGCAGATCGTGACCGAGAAGGGTTCGAGCGCCGTCCAGAGCCAGGTTAACAAAACTTTTACCGAGACCATTACGACGATCGGTCTTAAGACGGTGTCCAGCCTGCTCGATTACATGAGCACCGACCAGGTGGGTAACTTTATCGCCAACCTGTCCTCGACGCTCGGCGATTCGATTGAGGACCTGCGAGACGTTCGGGCAAATGCTTCGTCGCTGGCGGGCATTTTGAGCTCCACGTCCGATTCGCTGACGTCGGCGAGCGGCATGCTCAAGCAGACGGGCACGGTCGATGAGTCAACGAAGCAGCTGATGGAGCATGTCAAGAGCGGTATTAGCGATTCCAAGGAAGCGCTGAAGGACGCCAACGACGCCATCAATGCCGCGATTGACGGAAGCGCGGGCTCGTTTGACAACGTGTCCGCCGAGCTTGCGAAGGCATTTGATGCCGCGAATCAACATGTCGATCTTACAGTGTCCCAGCTCAACGATGCCGCGGCGGCGCTCAACACGCGTGCCGACGATATCGACGCCACGGCCGACCAGCTCCGCAGCTTTGCCGATCAGGTGACTGACGAAAAACTCCAGGACAGCCTCAAGTCTGTGGCAACATCGCTGAGCAGGATTGCTGTGGAGTATCGCAACAACGCCAAGGACTTGACGGCCACCGCGAAGTCTCTCTCTGACAGCATGGCAGAGGTTAATAAGTCGCGTGCCGAGGTCGATCAGGCAATCGCGGATGCCAAGGCTGGTATCTCGGGCGCCAAGACTGACTACGACTCTACGTTTTCGGCCAAGGCAAAGGAGCTCAAGAAGACCATCTCGGGCGTTTTGGATTCGCTGAACGGTATTTCGAACGATCTGGATAGTGCTGTTGCTGGCCTGACCGACGCATCCGGTTCGCTGGCAAAGGGCCTCTCCAAGGCTGCAAAGCTGGTCAACAAGGCTTCTGATCAGCTGGGCGAGGCGTCGGACAAGATCAGCGCTTTCAAGGACGAGCTCGACGGCGCCTTGATGTCGGATGACCTCGCTACGATCAAGACGATGATCGGCAATGATCCCGAGGGCCTGGCCGTGTCGCTTTCCGGCCCCGTCGCGCTCGATCGCAAGCCGGTCTATCCGATCCGCAACTACGGTTCGGCCATGGCACCGTTCTACACGATTCTGTCGCTCTGGGTGGGCTCGATTGTGCTGGCGGCCATGATGAAGGTCTCGGTTGACGATGAGCTTATCAACGAGCTCATCCCCGTGCGCCTGCACGAGATCTACCTGGGCCGCTACCTGTTCTTTGGCGGTCTGGCCCTGCTGCAGGCAACGCTCGTGTGTGCGGGCGACATCCTGTTCTTTGGCATCCAGTGCGACGACCCGCTGCAGTTTGTGCTGGCGGGCTGGGTCGCGAGTCTCGTGTTCTCCAATATCGTCTACACGCTTACGGTATCGTTTGGAGATATCGGCAAGGCCCTCGCCGTCGTGCTGCTGGTCATGCAGGTCGGCGGTTCGGGCGGTACGTTCCCCATCGAGATGACCGGCCCCGTGTTCCAGGCGATCTATCCGTTCCTGCCGTTCACCCACGGCATCAACGCCATGCATGCCGCCATGGCTGGCGCCTACCATATGGAGTACTGGGTTGAGCTGGGCATTCTGGCGAGCTATCTGATTCCGTCGCTGGCCTTGGGCGTCGTCTTCCGCCGTCCGGTCATCAAAGCCAACGACTGGATCATCGAAAAACTGGAGTCAACCAAATTGATTTAGTTCAGCAACGTAAACGCCGTCGGAACATCGAGATCTTCCAACCCGATGCTTTAGCGTAGTGAATTGCACGGGCTGCTTGGTTGTTGCTACAGTAGCGGGGCGTGCCGGGGGTCCGGTGCGCCCTGCTTTTATTTGACCATGAGGCGGCACGCAGCCATGCGCGTGCGGACACCACGCCCAGATTGAGCGCGAGGATGCCCTATGGCCCAGCATGCCACTGACAATATCGAAATGATGCCCGATAGCCCTGTTGCTCGCGAGGACCTGGGCGCGGGCGGCACCTCCCGCGGCGCCGGCGCTCGCTCGCCGCTGTTCTGGAAAGTCCTGCTGCTTTCGGTGGCAGTCGTCTGGGGCTACTCCTTTACGACCATGAAGGACGCGCTCGACACCATTCCGGTGTTCGAACTGCTCTACGTGCGCTTTCTGCCTGCGGCGTTGGTCATGTTTTTCATCTTCCACAAGCGCATCATCGCGCACCTCAACGCCCGCAACCTTATCGTCGGACTTGGCATGGGCGCACTTATGTGGGCCGCCTACACCCTGCAGACAGTCGGTCTGGCGCACACCACGGCGGGCAAGAATGCTTTTTTGACGGGCACGTATTGCATCGTTGTGCCGTTCGCGAGCTATTTTCTGAGCGGCGAAAAACTCACCCGCTATAACCTGGGCGCGGCGCTGCTGTGCTTGGCGGGCATTGGCTTGGTGGCGCTCGATAGCGTCGAGTTCAACATCGGTGACGTCATTACGCTGGCAGGCGCGGTCTTCTTCGCCATCCAGATGGCGGTGACTGCCAAGTACGGTCGCAAAATGGACATCAACGTCATCACGTTTTGGATGTTTGTGGGCAACGGCGTGCTGAGCCTGGCAACGTCGCTGCTATTCGAGACCCAAGCGCCTCTGTCCGTGTGGACGCCGAGCTTTATCAGCGCGATGGCGTTTCTCTCGGTTGGTTGCACATGCGCGGCTCTGCTCATCCAAAACGTCGGCTTGGCGCATGTCTCGGCCTCGACGGGCTCACTGCTCCTTTCGATGGAGTCGCCTTCGGGCGTGTTGTTTTCGGTGCTGCTGATGGGGGAGGCGCTCACCTCGCGCCTGCTCGCCGGCTTCGCGCTCATCTTTCTTTCGATTATCTTGAGCGAGACGCATTTCGATTTCTTGCGCCGAAAATCACACCCGCAATTGTAAACAACTTGTTGCGCCGCCCTCCCAGGGCGGCATTTTTATGTCATGCCCTTACAGTTGTACCTTGCACTTTACGCTATCAAAGTGCGTGCTGCAAAAACGTTACTGGAGGGCATCTATGGCACCAGCTTTGTCCGATTTTCAACCGCAACCAGCGCCCAAGGTTACCGCAGCGGCGCAGGCCGCTATCGGTGACGGTCTTGTTGCAGAAGCTCAGACTTTTGCAGACGAGCTTGCTGTGTGGCGACACGATCTACACCAGATGCCCGAGCTGGGTAACAATCTTCCGCAGACGTCTGCCTATATCCAGGCACGTCTGGACGAGATGGACATCCCCCATACCACGCTAGTCGACGGTTCCTGCGTCGTTGGCCTGATCGGTGCCGGTGCGGCCGCTCAGGGCAATGGCACGTGCAAGGACGAGCAGGCCGGAACGGTCGTCATGCTCCGAGGCGATATGGATGCCCTTCCCGTTGTCGAGGAATCCGGCGAGCCCTTTGCATCCACCAATGGCTGCATGCATGCTTGCGGTCACGATATGCACGCGACGGCCCTGCTTGGTGCGGCGCGCCTGCTCAAGGCCCGCGAGGCCGAGCTTGTGGAGGCCAACGCTACCGTCAAGTTGCTGTTCCAGCCGGGCGAGGAGACCTTTGAGGGAGCACGCGCTGCCATCGCCGACGGCTTGCTCGAGAACCCGCGCCCTCAGGCGGCCTTTGCCATGCATGTCAACAGCCAGTCGCCGCTTGGCCTGGTGCTCTACGGCAGCCCGGCGCTCTCGGGTGTGTACGGTTTCCGCATCACGCTCCAGGGCAAGGGCGGCCACGGTTCCAGCCCCGAGATCTGCATCGACCCCATCACGGCCGGCGTCCACGTGCACCTGGCGCTCCAGGAGCTTATCTCCCGCGAGGTGCCGGCGGCCAAGGAAGTCGCACTTACCGTTGGTAAGTTCGCCGGCGGCTTGGCGGCCAACGTCATCCCCGACACCTGCGTGCTCGAGGGAACGCTGCGCGGCTTTGATGTTGAGCTCATGGCTCACCTAAAGACCCGCATCGCGGAGGTCGTTAACGGCGTTGCTACGACCTATCGTACGCCGGCGACCATCGAGACGCTTTCGGATGTTCCGCCGCTTGTACTCGACAGCGATATGACTCAGGCGTCGCTTGGCTACGTGGGCGCAGTGCTGCCCAAGACGGCTTTCTTGCCGCTTTTCCATGCCATGGCGAGTGAGGACTTCGCGCTTATCTCGAGCAAGATCCCAAGTGCGTACTTTACCGTGGGCGCGGCCGTAACCGACACGGACGAACACTTTGCCCAGCACCATCCCAAGGCACGTTTTAACGATGCCGAGCTGCCGCTCGGTGCCGCGGCCTATACCGCCGTCGCTTTGGGCTATATCGCCGACCACCGGTAGCACCCAACCTTGCCTTTCAAGCCTGCGGGCATGGCCGTAAGGCCTATGCCCTTGTCTTTCAAGGCAATCTTGGGCACTACCGGCGCCCGGCGCAGGCTATTCGTTTGTCTAAAAGGAGCAGTATGCCCCAGCAGCGTAAGTTCTTCCCCGGCTGGCTCGTGGTGGCCTCCGGCTTCGTGATCATGGCCACGTGTTACACGATTTTCGTCAACTGCATGAGCCTGTTCCAGCCGCTGATCGTCAGCAACCTGGGTATTTCCCTTGCGCAGTACAACGTCTCCAATGCCATCTCCACCGTGGTGAGTGTCGTGGGTTCGCTCGTTATCGGTCATGTTGCCGATAAGGTGAGTGGCCGCGTATTGGGCTCGCTTACCGTTATCGCTACCTCGGCGGTGCTTGCCGGCATGAGCTTTGTCGGTGAGCTGTGGCAGGTCTACGTGCTCTTTGCCGTTTCGGGCTGCTTCGCTGTGGCCTCGACCCGTCTGCTCATTAGCCTTGTGACCGCCAACTGGTTTACCGCTAAACGCGGCCTTGCCATTTCCATCGCACTTTCGGGCTCGGGCTTTGGCGGAGCCATTCTCTCGCCGATCGTGAGCTCTCTTATCGTGAGTGTGGGCTGGCGCTCTGCGTTCCTGGTACTCGCTGCCGTCTGCATGGTGGCGGCACTGCCCATCACGGCTTACTCCTTCCGCACCAAGCCTTCCGAGATCGGCCTTAAGCCGCTCGGCGAGAACCCGGGCGATCCGTCCGTCTCGACGGCTGGCGATAAGGACGAGCACACGGCGCCCGAGGTTAGCGTCGGCTGGTCTCGTATCAAGAAGAGCCCGGCGTTTTGGCTGCTCGTCGTCGCCTTCCTCTTTATGGGTCTCGTTAACGGCGCCATCTTGCCCAACCAGGTCACCAACATGACGAGTGTTACCGTCAACGGCGCCAAGATCGTCACGGGCGGCCACGATCCCATGTGGGCAGGTACCGTGCTTTCGGCCTACATGGTCACCGTCGTTATCGCCAAGATTTCGCTCGGTGCGATCTATGACCGCTTTGGTCTGCGCTTTGGCAATATCCTTGGCTCCATTGCGTGCATTATCGCCTGCGTCGCCCTGTGCTTCCCCGCGACCGATCTTGGTCCCATCGTGGCTGCCGTGAGCTTTGGTATCCTTTCGCTTATACACATCTCCGAGCCCACGAGACCGAGGCTGATCTCGTATGCCGTCTTCT
>CABSZR010000046.1 GCA_902482185.1 uncultured Collinsella sp.
GCGTCTGCATCCGCGCGGGTCACCACTGCGCGCAGCCGCTGCTCACCTGGCTGGGCGTCGAGAACCTTGCCTGCTGCCGCGCCAGCGTGGCCTTCTACAACGACAAGGCCGATATCGACAAGTTCATCGCCGGCCTGCATCACGTTTGGAGCACGTTCAATGGGTAATCTGTACACCTCTACCACGTTTATGGAGCACAACTCGCACCCCGACTACAAGTACGAGATGGATGCCCCCACGCACGAGCACGACGGCATCAACCCCAGCTGCGGTGACGAACTCACCTTGCAGCTGCGCGTCGAGAACGGCGTGATCGAGGAGGCCTCCTTTACCGGTCATGGCTGCGCCATCAGCCAGGCCAGCGCCGACATCATGGCCGACCTCATCACCGGCGAGACGGTCGAGGAGGCGCGCCGCCTGGCGGGGCTCTTCCTCGCCATGATCCGCGGCGAACAGCTCTCCGAGGAAGACCTGGAAGACCTGGACGAGGCTGCCCAGCTCCAGGACATCTCGCACATGCCCGCCCGCGTCAAATGCGCCGAGCTCGCCTGGCGCACCCTCGACGGCATGCTCACGGGACAAAATAATCAGTAATAGTTGTCTCAAATCTAAAGAATTCTGTTGGCCGAATCGCTTAACTTTCGCGATTCGGCCGTTTTCTTTTCTGCCTTTATTTCGAGCCCTCGGCCTGCGCGTCCACCTGCGCATAAGCACGCACAATGCGAGAAACGGTACTTTTGCCAATCCCCGTATACCGCTCTATCTGACGCACCGTTAAACCGGCATCGTGCAATTCAAAAATCACGATGTTGCGCTGCGCCGACGGTGCGGCTTTAACCCCGTGGAGCGGAACCCCGAGCCCCTTCGCCAACTTTTCGGCAAAGGCGTGCCGCTCCCACTCCGCTTCTTCCAGGTTGGGCATCGCTAGCTTGCCACCTTCGGGCGTCGAAAGCGAATAGGCAATAAAGGCCTTGGCAGAACCAAAAAGCTCTAGCACGCAAGAAGGGTCGGAAAATCCCCTCGACATATCGTTGTCATAGGCCCGTAGATACTCGGCAAAGCTGCTCCACGGATAGCACTCGACCAGAGCAATACCCGCCTCCTGCGGATTAGCATGCACGGAGCGAATAGCCTCCATCACCTGCCAGTCGGTATCGAGCGAGCGCCGGTCAAAACGGTTCTGGAACAGATGCCCCGTGCGCCCCGTGCGTTTATTGAACCGCCGCGCGTACGTCAAAAGCAACCGGTGCATCGCCGCGCTCATCCTGTCCTCGTAATCTGTAAGCACCAAATGCACGTGATTGTCCATAAGGCACCAGGCGATAACCGTCACACCCTCCTCGCAGCAGCACTCGCGCATCAGCTCCAAAAACTCCCACCGGTCTTCATCGCCCTCAAAGATGAGCTGTTTGCCCACACCGCGAGCACAGACATGGTAAAAGCCGGTAACCGTTCTCCAAACGCGCTGCATGGCGCTCCCTTCGCCGGGATCTGCTTACCATCCAATACAGCACGATTGAAGCGTGCCATCAAAACATTCACGCAAAACAATACACTCGCGCGGCCAAAGGCAGCAAACAGGCGGCGAACGGCACCGTTGCAACAGGTCAACCACTGCAACGCTTGCAAGAGCGGACCAAAAGCTTGCCCAAGACGGACCCCCCTCTACGGAAGCTCACGACCACAGAACATAGAGTTAAACCGTTTCAATTAAAAACTTCAGGACTTCTCGCTACGAAAACTGAGCCGTTCGCCGAATATTCCGTGCATTTCGCGGTATTATAGGGGCTGCATGTCATGTCCCTTTCGAAGGGTCGCCCGGCAATCGCCAGCCACGGCCCCCAGACGGGACGCCAACACGATAGAGAGGAGAGGCATGCAGTACTCACAGGAAGTGGAGAACATGTGCCCCGTTGCCAAGGGTGCATACCACGGCCCCGCACCCATCCCCGAGGAGGGCAAGTGGGTCCAGGCTAAGGAGATTTCCGACATCTCCGGTCTTACGCACGGTGTGGGTTGGTGCGCACCTCAGCAGGGCGCCTGCAAGCTCACGCTGAACGTCAAGGACGGCATCATCGAGGAGGCCCTCGTTGAGACCATCGGCTGCTCGGGCATGACCCACTCTGCCGCCATGGCTTCCGAGATCCTTCCCGGTAAGACCATCCTCGAGGCCCTCAACACCGACCTTGTCTGCGACGCCATCAACGTTGCTATGCGCGAGATCTTCCTGCAGATCGTTTACGGCCGCAGCCAGACCGCGTTCTCCGAGGGCGGCCTGCCCGTGGGCGCCTCCCTCGACGACCTCGGCAAGGGCCTTCGCTCTCAGGTCGGCACCATGTTCGGCACCAAGGCCAAGGGCGCTCGTTACCTCGAGCTCGCTCAGGGCTACGTCACCCGCATGGCTCTCAACGACAAGAACGAGATCATCGCATTCGAGTTCCTGAACCTCGGCAAGTTCACCGACGCCGTCAAGGCCGGCAAGACCCCCGAGGAGGCCATCGCTGGCGCTATGGGCCACTATGGTCAGTGGGAGAACGCTGCCAAGTACATCGACCCGCGCACCGACGAGGAGACTCACTCCGTCGCCAGCGTGTTCCCGGTTCACGAGTAGAAAGGGAGGGAAATAACTATGACTGTTACGTTCGAAGGTTACGAGCGCCGCGCTGACAAGATCAACAAGTGCCTCGCCGACAACGGCATCGCCTCCCTCGAGGAAGCTCTGCAGATCTGCACCGACAAGGGCTTCAACCCGCGTGAGATCGTCAACAACACCCAGTCCATCGCCTTCCAGAACGCTGAGTGGGCCTACACCCTCGGCTGCGCTCTCGCTGTCAAGCGTGGCGCCAAGTCCGCTTCTGAGGCTGCTGCCATCATCGGCGAGGGCATCCAGGCCTTCACCGTTCCCGGCTCCGTCGCTGAGGACCGCAAGGTCGGTCTGGGCCACGGCAACCTGGGCGCTATGCTGCTCTCCGACGACACCGAGTGCTTCGCCTTCCTGGCCGGCCACGAGTCCTTCGCTGCCGCTGAGGGCGCTATCGGCCTGGCTCTGAACGCCAACAAGGCTCGCAAGAAGCCGCTGCGCGTCATCCTCAACGGTCTGGGCAAGGACGCTGCTCAGATCATCGCCCGCATCAACGGCTTCACCTACGTGAAGACCCAGTTCGACTACTTCACGGGCGAGCTCAAGGTCGTCGAGACCATCCCCTACTCCGATGGTCCCCGCGCCGCCGTCAACTGCTACGGCGCCGACGACGTCCGCGAGGGCGTTGCCATCATGTGGCACGAGAACGTCGACATCTCGATCACCGGTAACTCCACCAACCCCACGCGCTTCCAGCACCCCGTCGCTGGCACCTACAAGAAGGAGCGCCTCGAGGCTGGCAAGAAGTACTTCTCCGTCGCTTCTGGTGGCGGCACTGGCCGTACCCTGCACCCGGACAACATGGGCGCCGGCCCTGCCTCTTACGGCATGACCGACACCATGGGCCGTATGCACTCCGACGCCCAGTTCGCCGGTTCTTCCTCCGTGCCTGCGCACGTCGACATGATGGGTCTCATCGGCATGGGCAACAACCCCATGGTCGGTGCCACCGTCGCCTGCGCTGTCGCCGTCGAGGAGGCCCTCAAGGCCTAATCGCGCCCGCGCGATGCTCATATAGTTGAGCTTTGGAGCCGCTACCCACCCAGGTAGCGGCTCTTTTTGTTTGCCCCGTCCCAAATTGGTTACTCTTATTAGAAGGTCCGATATATCAGTTGCGGTGAAATACGGACTGAATTACATCCATACAGACCAAAACAGTCCGTATTCCACCGCAACTTATCAAATGGGCCGACCGAAGTGGCCGAGTCCACCTGACGCCCACCTGCCATATTTGCCCTTTACCGATTTGCCGAGTCTTTGCGGCCCCATTGCCGATCACCCGTGCGACAATGCGCCGGACGAGAAAGGAATCCGATGGAATCGACTGATGTACTGGTAATTGGATCTGGCATTGCGGGCCTTTGTGCCGCCATCGAAGCGGCATGCACAGGTGCAGCCGTCACTGTGGCAAGCACCGGCAAGACCATGAGTGGATCGAGCTTCTTCCCCGGAACCTGGGGCCTCGGCCTCATCGGCCCCGTCGACGAAGACGACGAGCAGGACCTCATCGACACCATTCAGACCGTTGGTGGCGGCGTCGCCAACCCTGAGCTTGTCCAGACGTTTGTCCACGGCATTCCCCAAGCAATTGAATGGCTCGAGGAAGACCTGGGTGTTGGGCTCCAGCGTCCGCAAAGCGCCAAGAGCGCTCAGCAAAAGCAATTTATCCCCTGCTTTGACCACAAGACGCGTATGTGGCGCGGTCTCACCCGCAAGCCCCTTGAGGACGCTCTCACGACCCGGATCGAGTCGCTCGGCATTCGCCTGCTCCCCCGCCATGAGCTTATCGATCTTGTTGAGGATGCGAACGGAAAGATTGCCGGCGCCTTGCTCTACGACCGTGCAAACGAGCATCTCGTGCCTATGACAGCCAAGACCACTATCATCGCTGCGGGCGGCACGGGTGGCCTGTTCGAGCGCAGCCTCACTTCGGCCGATGTACTCAGCTCCTCGCAGGCCATCGCACTGGCGCACGGCGCAACACTTACTAATATAGAGTTCATGCAGATGATGCCCGGCTTCATCGAGCCCAGGCGTAACTTGGTCTTCAACGAGAAAACCTGGCGCTACGTGCATGTAGACCAGCCGGTAGATATTGCCGACGACAAGCTGAACGACCTGCTCGAGCAGCGCTCTGGATATGGTCCCTTCACGTCACGCTTGGCCTCCCGCGCTATCGATCTCGTCATCGATCAGGCAGGTGTCGAAGGCCTGGCACTCCACTACGACTTCCCCCGCGAGGATGTCCCAGAGTTTGTGCAGACCTTTGCCACCTGGCTGCAAGACGAGCACGGCATCGCCCCGACTGACGAGATGCGCGTTGCGATGTATGCCCACGCCGCTAACGGCGGCATCAAGATCGATAAGACCGCGCACACGGGCGTTGAGGGCCTCTACGCTTGCGGCGAGGCGACAGGCGGCATGCACGGCGCCGACCGCATTGGTGGCTTGTCAAGCGCCAACGGCATCGTATTCGGACGTATCGCGGGCGCATCGGCAGCCCTCACAGCGCAGAAAGAGCCTGAGGCGGCCCTGAAGGCGGATATCACCCTCCCCCAGTACGGCATTGCCACAACAGATGCCGAACGCCTGACACACAGCCTTAGGCACACGATGAGCACCTTTTGCATGATCAACAGGACCGAAACAGGCCTATCCGAGGCCCTGCAACAGCTTGAAAGCCTGCAAGACGAAGCCACGGCTCTAAATAAGCCACATACCAACGACAGCGAAATCGCTGCCCTCGCCCGCCTGCAATCGCAGATTCAACTAGCACAGGAAATGGTCAAAGCCATGCGCAAGCGAACCGAAAGTCTCGGGTCGCACTATCGAGCGGATTAAACCGGACACCTATCTAAAGCAGAACACAACCAATCGATATCCATGGGCCCCGTGAGCTCGAAGCAGCACGGGGTCCATTCGTGTCCGCACGACAGCGTATCCTTATTCTGAATACAGAGCGGGCAAAGCCCGCATAGAAAATAGACCAGCGAGGAGGAGATATGGACAGTAGAGATATCGAGAAGTGGCGTATCGAACTTGATAGCTACGCCAATGTGGAAGACGGCGTTGAGTATTGGCTCGCACGCGATTTAATGGAGCCCATGGGGTACACTCGATGGGAGAACTTCGCCGAAGTTGTTAAGAGGGCAAAAGTCTCATGCGAAACAAACAAAACTCCAGTTGATTCCCATTTTCGTGACACCACGAAAATGGTAACTGCCGGTGTCGCCGCTCGCGCGGTTAAAGACTACAAACTTACGCGCTATGCATGCTATTTAATCGCACAGAACGGAGATTCAAACAAGCCAGAGATCGCGCTCGCCCAGGCATACTTTGCCGTGCAGACGCGCCGCCAAGAGCTCATAGAGCAGCGCTTCGCAGAGATTCAGCGCTTGCAGGCGCGTCACTCGCTATCCGATTCAGAGAAACAGCTCTCGGGTATTGCGTTCAAACGCGGCGTGGACTCCAAAGGATTCGCGATCATCAAGTCGAAGGGCGATGAGGCGTTATTCGGCGGCAGAAGCACGGCGGAAATGAAGCAGCAGCTCGGCGTACCCAAGAGAGCGGCATTGGCGGACAGGTTAGCCGATGTCCTCATCAAAGCAAAGGACCTTACGAACTCGATGACGGCCTTCAACGCCGAGGAACACGACCTGTACGGCCTGGACCAGATCAAGCAAGAGCACGTCGAGAACAACACAAGCGTGCGTGGCAGCCTCATCGACCGCGGAATTGTCCCCGAGAACCTACCGCCTGCCGAGGATACAAAAAAGCTCGAGCGTCGCGTGAAGACAGACGAGAAGAAACTCAAGGAGGGTACTGACGGTTTTACCGATCCCCAGGGTAGGCTCGATCTGTGAAAGCGGCTGTGCCCTTTCGGGTCCGACCCCATGCGAGGTCAACAAAAAAGCGACCAGCCTAAGCCAGTCGCTTTAACGATCTTTGGGTGGGCCGTCAGGGGGTCGAACCCTGGACCTTGGGATTAAGAGTCCCCTGCTCTACCAACTGAGCTAACGACCCGATATCAACACGAAGCAAGAACTGGGGTGGGTAAAGGGACTCGAACCCTCGACCTACGGGACCACAACCCGTCGCTCTAGCCAACTGAGCTACACCCACCGTGTCCTGTGCGCTTCGCGCTCGACTATTATTGCAAGGAACGCCACGCGATGCAAGCCCCAATTTTCAAGAATTTTGAAAAGAGTTTTTCGAGCGCGTTTCGAGCAATTCCCACCGGTTCCATAGGAGTAAACTTGCCCCACTGCAAATCCTCGAAAGGACCGGCATGAAAGAACTCTCCAACCGCACGGCAACATTTACCGATTCGGTCATCCGCCGCATGACACGCATCTCCAATAAGTACGATGCCGTCAATCTCTCGCAGGGCTTCCCCGACTTCGATCCTCCGGCGCAGCTGCTCAACAGCCTGAGCACCATCGCCGCCGACCCCAAGCCGCTCTACCACCAGTACTCCATTACCTGGGGCTCCCAGGCCATGCGCGAGGCGCTCGCCGCCAAACAGGAGCACTTTATGGGCATGCCGATCGACCCCAACCAGAATATCGTGGTCACCTGCGGCTCCACCGAGGCCATGATGGCCGCCATGATGACGGTTACGAACCCCGGAGACAAGGTCGTCATCTTCTCGCCGTTCTACGAGAACTACGGCGCCGACACCATTCTCTCGGGTGCCGAGCCCATCTATGTGCCGCTCAACCCGCCCACATTCGACTTTGACCGCGAGGCGCTCGAGGCTGCCTTCCGCGACAACGACCCCAAGGCCATCGTCCTGTGCAACCCTTCCAACCCCTGCGGCAAGGTCTTTACGCGCGAAGAGCTCACCTTTATCGCCGACCTGTGCAAAAAGTACGACGCGTACTGCATCACCGACGAAGTCTACGAGCACATCGTCTACGCGCCCCATGAGCACGTCTACATGGCCACGCTGCCCGGCATGTTCGAGCGAACCATCAGCTGCAGCTCGCTGTCTAAGACGTACTCCATCACCGGCTGGCGTCTGGGCTACACCATCGCCCCGGCCCAGATCACCGAGCGCATCAAGAAGGTCCACGACTTTCTCACCGTGGGTGCCGCCGCTCCCCTGCAGGAAGCCGTCGTCACCGCCCTCAAATTCGACGACAGCTATTACCAGGAGGTCCTCGACCTCTACGCCGCCAAGCGCGACCTGTTCTGCCAGGGACTCGACAGCATCGGTCTTGAGCATAACGTGCCGCAGGGCGCCTACTACGTCATGATGGACATCTCTGAGTTTGGCTATGACAGCGACCTCGAATTCTGCGAGGACCTCGCATCCAAGGTGGGCGTGGGCGCCGTGCCCGGCTCGAGCTTCTTCCGCGAGCCCGTCAACCATCTGATTCGTTTCCACTTTGCCAAGCGGGACGAGACGCTTAACGCGGCACTGGAGAACCTCAAGTCGCTACGTGATAAAATCAAGCCGCGCGGGTAAGGACGGCCCGGCAACTAAAGCAACCAAAGAAGCCCCGCACCGCCCGCCACGTTGCGAGGCTTCTTTTTATAGCGCTTTCTTAAATGGTTTAGAGCCCTATACTTTAGTCACGGAGCAACTCGTCCCAGAGAGAGGAATACTATGGCAGAACAGCAGCTTATCGGAGCGCTCGAGGCCGGCGGCACCAAGATGGTCTGCGCCACGGGCTATGCAGACGGTACGGTCCTGGAGCGTGAGCAGATCGCGACCACGACCCCGCAGGAGACCGTTGAGGCCGTCAATGCATGGTTTGCCGACAAGGGCATCGCCGCGCTGGGCATCGGCGCCTTTGGCCCCACCGCAGTCAACCCTGCCTCGCCCCAATACGGCAAGATCCTGGAGACGCCCAAAACGGCATGGCGCTACTTTGACCTGCTGGGCACTATCCAAAACGAGCTCAATATCCCCTGCGGCTACGACACCGACGTCAACGTCGCCTGCCTGGGCGAGGTCACCTTTGGTTGCGCCCAGGGCCTCACTGACGTTGTGTATCTGACCATCGGCACCGGCGTGGGCGCCGGCGTGCTCTCGGGCGGTAAGCTCGTACACGGCATGATGCATCCCGAGGCCGGCCACATCCTGGTCACGCGCGACCCGCGCGACACCATTGGCGAGCACAGCGCCTGCCCCTTCCACGACAATTGCCTCGAGGGTCTCATCGCCGGCCCCGGCGTTAAAAAGCGCTGGGATGGCAAGAGCGCCGGAGACATGGCCGATGACCCGGAGGCCATGGACCTGCTCGCAGGCTATCTGGCACAGGCGCTCATGACCTACACGCTGTGCTACGCGCCGCAAAAGATCATCATCGGTCGCGGCATGGCCGACCAC
>CABSZR010000047.1 GCA_902482185.1 uncultured Collinsella sp.
CCCCCTTTCCCGTGCCGGAGAATTAGCGGCGCTCGAGGACCGCGACGGTCTCAACGTGTGCCTCGTCATCTCGGAAGTTATTCTCTCCCAGAGAATCAGGCGTCATCGGCGTATACCCATTGGCTACACCGGGAATCTCTTCCCAGAAGAAGCGCACCGGGCACTTGAACGTCACGTTGGCAACCACGCGCTCTTTGCGCGGGTTCTTGTCTGGCAAGATGTGCACCTCGCTCACGGCCTCATGAATGAGGTCGAAGCGCATCTGCTCGTCCGCACCTTCCAACAGCTCGGGGATGCGGTCAAGCTCTTCCAGAAGCCTGCGCTCTCCGTCCATGCGCTTCTCGGCAGTGGTCATCTTAGCTTGCGCTTCCTCCAGTGCGTCGCTTAATCCGGCGTCGCGGTCATATAGGTCGTCCAGACGCCTTTGCAGGTCGTTGAACTTGCGCTCGTAGCTCCTGTCGGCGGGGTCGAGCGAGTCAATCTGCGTCATGAGCATGCGCATACGCTTATCGTTCGCGGCCTTCTCGCCCTCTATGCGCTCAATATCTTCCTTCAGCTGCTCGATGTCCGTCGCATCGTCGATACGACGGCGCAGGGCATCCACGAACGCGTCTGAACGGGATGCAAGGCTCACGAGCTGTACGACCTCGGCATCCACGCACTCTTGCGGGTACTGACTTTTGAACGTGCAGCTGGCACCACGCGCTTTTGTGGTGTGCGGGCAATAATATGCCCACGTTGTCTTTCCCCGCGTGCCGTCCTTCTTGAGCTTCCCACGGTTGGGCTTCGACGACATCTTACGACCGCAGACCGGGCAGACGAGAAGCCCGTTGAGCATGTTCACGTGGCCGTCGTCGTGTGTCTTCATGTTCGGCTTGCGCGTGCCGACAAGGGCCTGAGCCGCCGCCCATGTGGCGTCGTCGATTATCGCATCGTGCTGGCCGTCGTGCATCTCGTAGCCGTCGCTCTTGACCACGTGCGTCTCTCCGCGCGTGCCCTCTATCGTCTCGGTACGCCTGCGGCCATAGGCAATCTTTCCGATGTACACCGGGTTGGTAATCATGCGCTGTACCGTTCCGCTGGAGAACGTGTCCATGCGTGCGTTACCGCGCGGCTTCTTCTTGATTCCATGGTTGTTCAACCATGTGGCTATCGCCATCGACCCTTTGTTCTCGTACGCGTACATCTCGAAGATGCGGCGCACGACCTTCGCCTCGTCCTCATCGACCTCAAGCTCTTTGAATTTGTTGCCCTTATCGACAAGGCGATACCCGAAGGGCGCTTGCCCTCCGTTCCAGTAGCCTTTGCGCGCCTTCTCCTCGCGTCCGCTCATGGTCTGGGTGCGGATGTTGTCGCGCTCCATCTCGGCGAACACGGCGGCGATGGACAGCATCGCCTTGCCCATGGACGTACCAGAGTCGATGCCGTCCTTCACGCAGCACAGCTCCACGCCGTAGTCTTGGAGCGTCTGAAGGGAGTTCCACGTGTCGGCAGCGTTGCGCCCGAATCGTGACAGCTTGAATACGAGGACGTAGGCCGGGCGCTTGCTCGGCTGCGCCTTGATGATGTCATCCATCATCTGACGGAACTGCGGCCTGCCCTGCACGTTCTTTCCTGAAAAGCCGGCGTCAACGTACTCTCCGAGCACACGCATGTCGTGATTTTCGGCATATCTTGTCAGCTCGAAGCGCTGAGCGTCTATCGACTCACCCTTCTCGACTTGCAGCTTGGTCGAGACGCGGATGTATAGGACGCAGGAGAGTGGATGGGCGACATCTGGCGTCTTGGGATTTTTCCGTGCCATAGGTTCACCCCCTCCCGTAATTCTCTACATGTGGAAACGCCCATGTCACTTCACCTTAAACGGCGCATCGTCGAAATATCCCGCATTGGTCGCAAACTCAATCGCATACTCGCGCTTTATCGCCGCCTCCATCAAGATGCACAGTCGCTCCCAACTCGGATGTCCATCCTTACCGACCGGGTTCAAGAACACGTACTCGGCATCCTCGCAATCGCCGAAATCACGCACGTCCTGAACCGAAACGACGCCGTACTTTTCGCCGTATGAGCGCCAGAACTCGTGTGCATATTCGTAATTCGACGGGGTGGCGTCAGTCGGAAAGAACACGATTGCCGTCTTTTTCGTCTTGCTCATTGTTGTTTCCTCCATATCATGGTTATTTACTGAACACGTCAAACGCTACCTCTACGTCTCTGGCGAAGCTTTGATAAGCGATTTCAGCTCATCGTTTTGACGGTCGAGCGTGTCGATGCACTCTTGCAAGTATTTATTTTCCTGTTCGAGGTCGTACACCTTGCGAATGAGGAAAATCAGAAACGGAGCCGGCTTGCGGTCTCCAATCTCCCAATGTTGCAGCGAGCGTATAGGGATTCCGAAATGCTCGCAGAACTCGGAGCGCTTCATACCGTACAGCTCGCGCATGTGTTTAAGCTCCTCGGCCGGAGTCATGCTGTCTGTGTTCTCATCCATTGAAATCACCCCCATTATGTATATATTATGCGCCCAAACGTGTATTTTATCAATAGCCTGTGGGTGTATATAGGCAATAATAGCGACCTATGGGCGCACGAAAAAAGCCCGGCACCTATTCGTACCGGGCTTTCACAAGTCGAGGCCGTAAATCAATTCAATCACCCACGTGCTTGTCCAGTGAAACCTTGAGAGCTTCGAGAGTATCAATAATCACATAGAGCTGTTCCGTCGTGCATGAATCAAGCAGATTCTGTATGTGTTCCGACGCAACCGTCTTGGAAAATCGCGGGGTGTCGTAAAGCAGAGCATCCGTCTGCACCGAAAGAGCCTCCGCAATGTTTACGAGAACCGGAAGGCTCAGCTTGGTGTTCCCGGTCTCGATGTGGCTCATATGCGTTGCAGAAATGCCCACCTTCTCGGCAAGAGCCTCCTGCGACAGACCGCATGCCTTGCGATAGCGGCGTATGCGCTGTCCTATTTCGTAGTATTTCATCCTCTAACCGCCCATACAATTCATCTACTTTTGAATCGTATGGAGATTGTGTGTATAACTGAATATACTGTATGGGCTAAATTCTGCTCATATACTTCAGGTTTTCCCATCCCGCGCGTATCATAGTGCCCGTCTGTAGAGCGCATCCTGACCGATGCGTCGAGAGGGAAGACGACTATTTGCGACATGGAGGTATCAATATGAAAAGAAGGGCGTTTTTCACCGCTGCGGCGGCATGCCTGCTCGCCGTCTCAATTTCGGGCTGCGGCAGCACAAATGGAAATGACAACGCAGGGGATTCCGCACGGTCTGAACCAGAAACGAATGAAGCCATACCGGCATCAACCGCTTTTGGACATAAAAGCGTTTGGATGCAGTACGGCGACGACCAAATCAGCAAAGACACGGGTGTCGAGCGCATACTTGTCTTCGACGGTAAGGGGAATGTTACCGTATACGACACGGAGGGCATTTGCCTGAATGGCGGAACATCCTATGAAGGCGTCACATTCGGCGACCTCGACGGGTTGTCAGACGATGAAATCATCGACCTTGCAAAGGAAAAAGACCGCGAGCGGTTTGACGCCACAAAGCAGTCAGCCATCGACGAAACGAATGAAGACATAGAAAGCTTCGCCGGTATGCCCGACCATATCAAAAACGCAGAAGAGGGGCAGAAGGTCAATGAGGCGGCTGAGTACCAAGAGCCGAAGGCAGTGCCGTTTACGCTTAAACTTGAAACGGACGGCACGGGAAATAGCGCCGCATCAGAAACGCTCAGCTTCGAGCACCAGTCTCTGAACAGCTCGCATTTCTACTCAGGCTCACATATCGGCAGCCATCCCGACAGATACGCGGACGAGGCGCTTTACAAGACCGAGCAAGTGGACATCAAGCTTTTTTCTCCAACATACTCTACCACCTCGATAGTTTACGACACGACATTCGGCGGTTACTCCGGCCTCGCCACCGTCGTGAACGAGGGGCACGCGGGCTTCACGTGGGACACCCCCGATACCGAAGGGATAGAGGTGGACTAGGCAATCGATACGCACGGATATAGCCCGATTGCAGCTCGGGCTATATCCGTGAAATAGAAAGGAGCAAACATGGAGGAACAGGCAAGTTTGTTGCCAGGCGTTGCCACGGCGCACGATTTGATGCATAGGGTGGTTGCCCTTCAGCAACGCATCAACCAGCTCACCACTCAGTTTGCCACCAAGACGGAAAAGAAGACTAAAAGGCACCCTGTTCTCTATGCAATCGGGGGCTTCCTTATCGCGTTCACGCTCATAACGAGCACCCCATTGAGGGTGCTCACATTCCCTGTCACCATGCCGTTTTTCCCAATTGGGGGTATGGAGCTTCAGACGACGGTCTGGAACGTCGTGAACCTCATCGTCTCAGCTATCATCGGTGCGATTCTATACAAGGTCATAGCGAAGACAGCGGACAAAAGCCGCTCCCAGATAAATGCCGCGATTGACCAAAGCAACCAACAAGTTGAAGCCAACAACCAGGCCCTAGCCCAGAGCATCGAGCAAACCAAGCAGGAGATTTTCGCCGTACAGCAGCAATGGGCTTCGCAGGTCGCCCCGTGGTACCCCATGGATTACGACAGCATCGAAGCCGTGGATTTCTTCCTTGCTGCCGTGCGCAACCATCGTGCCACCACCGTGCAGGAGATGGTCAACCTCTACGAGACCGAGATGCACCAGCGCCGCATGGAAGCGGGCCAGCAGCAGATTCTCAACCAGCAGCGCATCGGCAACATGCTGCAAATAGGCAACCTGTTCATGCAGGGGCAGATTCTCAATCAGGCTCAGCAGATTAACGCGAACACCGCCAGTGCGAGCGGCAACCTCGACTGGATGGCTCGCGCGATGGGAAAGCGCTAAGTAATGACGCGGTTGACATAACGAGGCAACTCGAAACCACCATGAAAGAAAAGGGGATGGATAATGAACGGATTATCCCAGTGGGCGCGCTCGCATAAGCCCCAAGTCGCAGCGATAGCCGCTGCGATCGTTGTTGCGATCGTTGTTGCGATAGCCGTGGCAAGTGGGGCGTTCGCAACGTCCGAGCAACAACCAGAGCAGCAGGAGCCAAGAACTGTCGATGTGACCCTCAGCGTCACGGCCGACCACGGCTGGGACGAGAACTCCACGCCCGCCATCGCCCATATCGAGGGCAACGACGTGGACTTCTACCACGCGGTGACCCCCGATGCCGAAGGCAACAAGGGCACCTCCACGGTCGAACTCGCCGAGGGCGACTACACCGTGAGCTTCGTCAGCCCCGTCAACTCCGACGGTTCCGCCTTCGACATCTACGACACGGGCGCTCCCGTCGACATCACCGTCGACGCCGACGCGAAGACCGCGCCTGCCGTCAACTGCCCTATGGCGCAGATTCCCGCCGACAAGGTAACCGACGATATGCTCGAGGACATCGTCGACAAGACCAAGGACGCCATCAAGAACGGCGACGAGACCTTGAAGGGCGACGCGGGCACGGGCATCCTCGACAAGCTCGACGGCAACGTCGCCAAGAACCCGAACGCGAGCGACAAGACCAAGCAGGAGGCAACTGACGCCGACAAGGACGTCGATGTCAACGACAAGCCTGCACAGACGACGCCGTCTGCCAAGAACGACAGCAACGCCAAGGCCGACAGCAACGCTGGTTCCCAGTCTTCCAGCAACGGTTCTTCGAACGCTGGCAATTCTGGTTCTGCTTCCAGCAAGCCTTCTCAGTCCAGCCAGCCTTCCAAGCCCGCCCATACGCACACTTGGGTGAACCATACGGCTACCCGTGACGTCTGGGTGAGCAACTGGGTCGACGTGCCCGACTACGGCACCAAGCAGGTTGTCGTAGGCAACACCTTCATCTTCTCCGACGGCTATTCCACTACCGATATCAACGCCGCCGAGGACCACGCCGCAGAACTGGCCATAGCTGGCAAGGACTGCGGTTATCAGACAAGGCCCATCTACGAGAACCAGACAGTTCAGATTGGTTCCCACAAGGAGGACCACGGCACCAACAAGACCGAAACCTACGTGGACTACGTGTATTGCAGTTCGTGTGGTGCTCGTCAGTAATGGGTGGCATGACCATCAGTAACGACGAGACCATCACGGCACGTACTGTGTTCGGGCATAGCCCTCACAGACCCGCGCGCTCCCTTCGGTCGCGTGCAGGTGTCCGTTTCCCGAACAAGGGGAGCATCCGCATAACGGGTGTTCCCCCTTTATTTTTACGCGATTCTGATAACAACACGACCCCTTCGGTGAATAACGTACCGCGGCGCTGCCGCGGACCATCAAGGGAATCACAAACGAGGCTTGCTATCGTAAACACGACTCAACGAACGCAAGCCGACGGTTCCCAAACGACCTGAGGGGCGATTTAAGACCCTAAAATAGACGCATTGGCATCCTTGTACCAACAACCAAATCAAATCGCTTCTAGGCATAAACCAAAGCCTCTATCCCATATAACCGACTCACGTCGGCGAGAGCCGAAAACGCAACAACCGTATAACGAAAGGAGGAACACGAACTCATGCGCTACTTCACATCCGACCTGCACCTGGCCCACCCGTTCGTCGCCGCGACACGCGGTTTCTGGAAGCCAGGGATGCGTCCCGACCGCGACATCCTCGAGGCACCGGACGGCTTAAATCAACTGCGACGCGAACTGTCGGAGTACCGATTCAACGAGATGGTCGACACGGAGGCTCATGACAGGGCCATCATTAAACGCATCAACGCCGTATGTGGAAAGAACGACGACCTCTACATCGCGGGCGACCTGTCCGCCGGCGGCCACAAGAGCCTCCGCCGTGCCCTGTACCTGCTCGACGACCTGACCGTACCCCATTCGCGCATCCACCTGATACTGGGAAACCACGACGGCTTCCACATCCGAAACACCAACGCGTATGACTTCGCGTCCGTCTGCATCGGCTCCATATCGGACAACCTGTTCCTGACGCTTGCGAACGGCATGCCCGCCATCATCTCGCATACGCCGCGCAAGGCGTATATCGAGCGAGGTATCGAGCTAGAGAACACCGCATCGAACTCGCTGGACAAGGCGTTATTGAGATACGCCCCCGACGTGCCTGACGGCATCGTCCATCTCTACGGGCACACCCACGGGAAATCACCCTTCCTCAAGTCGCGTGCAGGTGTCCGTTTCCCGAGCAAGGGGAGCACCCATACAACGGGTGCTCCCCTTGTTTTTTGCCCAGATGCTCCGGAATACCGCGAAACAGGACCAGCAACAGCGCACCGACCTTTGAAGGGCTTTTCGAGGTCTTCCGGTGGGCTGTTCTGAGACCTTTTCGCGCCCCTGTCCGAACAAAGCCCCTGCGAAGGTCTTTCGCTGGGCTGTGCTGAGCCCATTTCGCGCCCCTGCCCGAACAGAGCCCCTGCGGAGGTCTTTCGGAGGTCTTTCGCTGGGCTTTGGATGGGCATGTGTGAAAGACGCCTGCGGCGTCGGGTGCCTCTGAAACGAAGATAAGGAGGTACACGATGGACAGGGAGCGATTCGAACCCAACAGCCCCCAGGAGGAGGCAATGTGGAGGGCGCAGGTGCTCAGGCGCACCGCCCGCATCTGCTCGGCGAAGGCCAAGGAGCTTGAGCGCATGGCGAAGGCGGACGGCAACACCCCCATGCGCGACAGCGGCACCCTCAAGGACGTGCTCAAGCGCATCGACAACGTGATGGAGTGGCGGTTCGTGAACGCGCTGGGCGAGGTCGTACTCGACGGGGACATCCTCGCGGAGAGCATCGACTGCGAGGCCCTGCGCACCATGCGCTACTGCGTGGCTGAATGTCTCAAGCGAACCGAGGAGCGGGAAGCGGAGGGGAAAAGCGATGAGTGACTACGGCATCAAGACCTACGCCGACCTTGCCGAGACGTGCGGCGGAATGGTGCTCGCGAACGAGATTGCCAACC
The DNA here is from genome assembly GCA_902482185.1 of uncultured Collinsella sp. Lineage (GTDB taxonomy): Bacteria > Actinomycetota > Coriobacteriia > Coriobacteriales > Coriobacteriaceae > Collinsella. Next base: position 7,960 of record CABSZR010000047.1, read on the forward strand.
GCCCGCTCGAACCCGTAAGCGGGGACTGGGCACCGTGGGAGGAGATTTTCCAGTGGTACATCGTGCAGGACCCGTCATTTATCATGGAGCACACCGACGAGCCGGTGTTCCACGACGAGGAGCTTGACCTGTACGTATGGGGAATCACGCACTTCGGGACCAGCTGGGACTACGTACCGGCACCTGAAATCCATTGAGAAAGGGAGCAGCCTGATGCTGCTCCCTTATCTTCTCGGCTACTCGCCGAACTGCTTGCCCTTGCCCGCCGACCTCGGCGCGCTTGGGCTGACACTTCGCGCCCTGGCATAGCGCGCCCGCATGGTCTTGGCGTGCGCCTTGGTCTCGCGCTCGTCCTCGTCGGACAGCGCCTTCTCCGCCGCCTTGAGGCGCTTCTCGGCGTCCCACATGTCCTTGCGGGACTCGTAGACGCGCCTCTCCGCCTCCTCGCGCTGCCTGCGGGCCTCCTCGTCAAGCGCCTGCTTAATCATCATGCGCAGCATCATGGCAGTCATGTCGGCCATCATGCGGGACACGGGGTCACGGGCGTTGCGCCCCGCCTTGGCGAACACGGGCATGCCGGCCAGAAGCCCCGGGCACGGGTGTTGCAGGGTGTCGCGCGCCTCCTTGGAGGCATGGAACTCGCGCCTTGCGGCGTCCACGTCCTCGCGCAGCTTCGCCAGCTGCTCGTCCGGGTGGTTCCGCGCCTCCACGAGCGCCTCGTAGCGCTCGTCCATGAAGGACTTGCCCGCCTCGCGTGAGCGGTGGATGTGCGCCTTCTGAAGGTCGGATGCCATCTCCGACACGTACGCCCGGTCGAGGTCGTACACGTCGAGAGCGAAATCCGCAGAGGGCTGTTCTGCCGGCTCCGCCGTCTCGGGCACGTCGGGAAGGACCTCCGGTGCCGGGGCGTCCTGCTCTTGCACCTCAAGCC
>CABSZR010000048.1 GCA_902482185.1 uncultured Collinsella sp.
GGATGATGAGCGAGGTGAGCGCGGCGGTGCGGCTCACGTTGAGCAGCGAGATGGAGCCCAGCGCAAAGCCCAGAAGCAGCGACCCCGAGTCGCCCAAGAAGATGCTCGCGGGGTTGAAGTTATAGCGCAAGAAGGCGAGGCACGAGCCAAAGAGCGCGATGGAGAGCGCGGCGGCGTCGATGCGGCCCGAGAGAACGGCCATCGAAAACATGGTGAACGACGCGATGCCGCAGATGCCCGTGGCCAAGCCGTCGAGGCCGTCGATGAGGTTAATGATGTTGGTGAATGCCACCAGATAGATTACGGTGATGGGGTAGGCGAGCCATCCGAGCATGATCTCGCCGGGGGCAAACGGGTTGACGATGACGCCGATCCGCAGGCCGCCCATGCAGGCGATAAGCGCGGCGAGGACCTGTCCGGCCAGCTTTTGCTTGGGCTTGAGCTGGAAGACGTCGTCAATCGCGCCAGTCGCAAAGATCACGGTAAAGGAGAGTGCCAACACGGGGTAGCTGATGTGCAGGCGCGGGTGCGGTACCAAAACGGGCGGCCAGCCCAGGTACCAGGTGCCTAGGATTTGCACAGTGCAGGCGACGACCAGGCCCAAAAACACCGCCGTTCCGCCCAAACGCGGGATGGGCTTGGTGTTGATGCGGCGCTTAGAAGGATAGTCGACGGCGTCGAGCTTGATTGCCAGGCGCTTGACCAGGGGTACCGTGAGGAAGGTCGTGATAAAGGCCGCCGCTGCCACGCATAGGTACGGTATGTAGCTCGGGGATGAAGCCATGAATCTAAAAACCGCCAAGCGTCGAAGGAAAAGGTCAGAAGAACGCCATGCGCAAAGGGCATAGCCGAACCATGATACTCGACCAAGGGGGGTGCATGGAATTGCACGCAGCGATAATCACGCGCTTACCAGATATTGGAATGTTGTCGATGGCTTGTCGGGATGCCGGCGGGGATCCATATGGACTGTATGGTGATTTTCGGCAAAAGAAAACCACCCCCCACGTTACGAAAATGAACCCACCTAAAACAGGTGGGTGCCCTCATCGACTGTTCCAGCGTCCTTAACAACGAAGGATACCTGTACTAGGTACGACTGTGTGGGCTCCCTAAATAAACGCGACGGTTCACCCAGTTGCTCCGCGGGGGGCGGAATACCTACATCATAAAGCGGCACTTTATCGATTCCAGTCTTGACATTACAAAAATCGTGTCGGACGATTACGGCGCCTTAGGGACGGAGCCGTCTACGCGGTCTGGCCCTTTACGTTTGAGCTGCTGAATCGTTGTTTTGGAGCATGTTTTTATGCCGACGTCGTTGACCGAACTTTTTTCGCCCGCCTGCCATTTGTGTCCGCGCCGTTGCGGTGCGGCGCGCGATGAGGGTGCGCGCGGCGCATGCGGTGCTAACGACACGCTCAAGGTGGCCCGCGCGGCGCTTCATATGTGGGAGGAGCCGCCTATCTCGGGCGAGGCCGGTTCGGGCACGATCTTCTTTAGCGGTTGCTCGCTTAAATGTATCTACTGCCAGAACCACGAGATCTCGACCGGCAATTTTGGCCTTGAGATTTCGCCTGAGCGTCTGGTCGAGATTATGCTGGAGCTGCAGGACCAGGGTGCCAACAACATCAATTTGGTGACGGCGACACACTACGCGCACCTGTTGCCTGCCGTGATTGCCGCGGCACGGGCGCGCGGACTGGTTATCCCGATCGTCTACAACACGAGTGGTTACGAGCGCGCGAGTGCCGTGGCCGCGCTGGGCGACCTGATCGATGTGTGGCTTACCGACTTTAAATATGCCGATGCGGCGCTTGCGCAGTCGCTCTCCCATATAAAGGATTACCCGCGTGTGGCCGTGTCGGGTCTGGCCCAGATGGCGCGCGAGATCGATCGCCGCGGGGGAGAGCTGGTGGATGACGACGGGCTCATGAAGCGCGGCATCATCGTGCGCCACCTGGTGCTGCCGGGGCATGCGGATGACTCGTGCCGCGTGTTAGACCTGGTGTGGCAGACGGTGGGCGACGTGCCGATCTCGGTCATGAACCAGTACACGCCCAATGCGCTCATGCGCGAGCAGGGCGGCGAGTTGCGCGCCGTGACGCGCGAGGAGTACGAGCAGGTGCTCGACCATGCCGACGACCTGGGCTTTACGACAATGTTCTGGCAAGAGGGCGGCGCGGTAGACGAGAGCTTCACCCCCGCCTTCGACACCACCGGCGTCCTCACCAGCGCAAAGTAGAGCGCACGCTGATGATTTTTCTGGGACGGGGATTAAAAAATCATCGAGAGGATCGCCTGTTCGAAAAGTTGTCAAAATAGCCGCGTCCCAAAAAGACTGGTTATTGGGCGTTGACAGTTGGCGAGCCGTAGGTAAAATATCGACTTGTCCTGGGGACGTAGCTCAGTTGGGAGAGCGCTGCCGTCGCATGGCAGAGGCCGAGGGTTCGACTCCCTTCGTCTCCACCCTTGGATTTGATAAGCCGCTGACATTGTGTCGGCGGCTTTTTTTAAAAGAAAGGGCTATATCATGGCCGAGCTTGAGTCCCAACCATTGTCCGACGAGGAGCGCGCCGAGTTGGAAGAGCTCCGCGCTGAGAAGGCCCGCCGCGAGGCTCGGGAAGAGGCCCGTCGCGAGCGTGAGGAGCTGGCTGCCCTGCGTGCCGAGCGTGCGAAGGCCGAGGAGGCCGCCGCGAACGCCGCATCCGCATCGGCGCCCGCGCCCGCACCCAAGCCCGCTGCTGCGAAGCCTGCACCTGCCGCGCCCAAACCTCAGCCTAAAAAGGCCGCCCGTCCCAAGTCCGTCGAGCCCAAGCCGAGCCGTGACGAGATGACGTTTGCCCAGCGCATGGTTACCTCCAAGGAGCCTATGGGCGAGAACGAGATCCCTGGCATGGCGCCGGCTCAAAAAATCATCATTGTCCTTGCCCTCATCGCGTTTGTCATCTTTATGGGCTACACGATCCTGACCAGCATGGGCCTGCTCTAACCGACTCGCATCGGGCGTCATGTCCGCATGCTCTGCTCTCGTCCAACCCTCAAATTCTGCACCACACATCCGAAAGGTCGCCCCATGGCTTTGACCGACATCTCGCATCCCACCGACATCGCAATGCTCACCGATCTGTACGAACTCACTATGGCCCAGGGTCTGTGGGAGAGCGGCAAGGCCAATGAGCAGGGTTGTTTTACCGCGTTTTATCGCGACCATCCCTTTGGCAGCGCCTATGCCGTCATGTGCGGCACCGCCGAGCTGCCCGAGCTAGTCGAGAATCTGCGCTTTACGCCCGAGGATATCGACTACCTCGCATCGCTTGAGGCCCCGGCCGGCGGCGCGATGTTCAAGTCCGCATTCCTCGACTACCTGCGCAACTTCCGCGCGCACGTGAACATTGACGCCGTGCCCGAGGGCGAGCTCGTTTTTCCGCGCGAGCCCATGGTGCGCGTCACCGGTCCTGCGCTCGAGTGCCAGCTGCTCGAGACGGCGCTGCTCAACATCGTCGGGTTCCAGACACTTGTCGCCACCAAGACGGCGCGCGTGGTGCTGGCGGCGGACGGCCGTCCCGTGGCCGAGTTTGGCCTGCGCCGAGCCCAGGGTCCCGATGGCGGCCTGGCCGTTGCGCGCGCGAGCTACGTCGCCGGCTGCTCCTCTACGTCCAATGTGCTCGCCGGCCGCCGCTACGGTATTCCCGTCTTTGGCACGCATGCGCACAGCTGGGTGATGAGCTTCGATTCCGAGCTCGAGGCCTTCCGCGCCTTTGCCAAGTCGAGCCCCAAGAATTGCACGCTGCTCATCGACACCTACGATGTGCGCGAGGGCTGCGAGCATGCCATTACGGTTGCCAAGGAGATGGAGGCGGCGGGCGAGCGCCTGTCGGCCATTCGCATTGACTCCGGCGACCTCGCCAAGCTCTCCAAGTATGTTCGCGGCCGTTTTGATGCCGAGGGCCTGCCCTATGTGGGGATCTCGGTTTCTAACGATCTGGATGAGTACACGATTCAGTCGCTGCTCGACCAGGGCGCGCCCATCGATAGCTTTGGCGTGGGCACCAAGCTCGCGACCTGCTACGACCAGCCGGCGCTGGGCGGCGTGTACAAGCTTTCCGCCCGCCGTGCGAGCGAGGCCGACCCGTGGACGCCGGTGGTCAAGCTCTCCGAGCAGCCCTACAAGCGCACGATCCCGGGCGTGCAGCGCGTGCGCCGTTATTACGACGGCTTTGGCGGCCCGGTCTGCGACATGATCTACGACGAGGACCATCTGGTGGGGGAGGGCGCCGCGCGCGGCAATACCCTCGTGGCCGTGAATGATGCCGCCCTGGTGACCGACGTGTCGGAGCTTGAGTATCGCGAGCTGCTGGTGCCGATCGTGCGCGATGGCAGCGCAGTGGCTCCGCGTGAGAGCATCGAGGACGCGCGCGAGCGCTGTGCTTGGGCGCTCGATCATCTGGACGCGGCTTTTAAGCGCTTCCTGTATCCGCAGACCTACGTGGTGGGTATGGAACAGGGCCTGGCCCAGGTGCGCGACGAGCTCGTGCGCAAGAACATGGCCGCGGCCTCGGCTTTCCCCTGGGCAAAATGATCAGCATGCGACGGAAGATAACGGATCATTTTCTCGCTTGCCCGTTCGCCCGTTCGCTGAACAGTTGATTGGTTTGACGTATGACGACTTCTTATAAAACGATGGTGGTAAAGATCGGTTCGTCCACGGTGGTGGGCGCCGATGGCAAGGTTAACCGCGCCTTTATCGGCGGGCTGGCCGATCAGGCTGCTGTCCTGCGCAAGCTCGGCTGGCGTCTGGTCGTGGTGAGTTCGGGCGCCATCGCCTGTGGCTATCCCGTGTTGGGCTTCGACCGCAAGCCGGTCGGCGACCTTTCGAGCCTGCAGGCCTGCGCCTCGGCTGGTCAGTGCATCATCTCGTCGGCCTACGACGAGGAGTTCCATGCGCGCGACCTGCTCACCTCGCTCGTGCTGCTCACGCGTCACGACACGGCGCGTCGCACGTCCTACCTGCACGCGCGCGACGCCATGCTGCGTCTGGTGGAGCTGGGCGTGGTGCCGGTCGTCAACGAGAACGACACCGTCACCGTCGACGAGATCAAGTTCGGCGACAACGACACGCTGGCGGCGCTCGTGAGCTGCCTGGTTTCCGCCGACCTGTGCGTGACGCTGTCCGACATCGACGGCCTCTACACCGCCAATCCGCATGAGGATCCGACGGCCGAGTTTATCCCGGTCGTGCGCAAAATCGATGCCAAGATCATTGCCTCGGCGGGTGATTCTTCGACCTCGGTGGGTACGGGCGGCATGATCACCAAGATTCGCGCGAGCCGCATCCTGATGACGGCGGGCATTCAGAGCGTGATTTGCTCGGGCGAGGAGCCCGATGCGCTCGTGCGCTTGGCTCGTGGCGAGAGCGTGGGAACCCTGTTCGATCCGCCGGCGGAGCGCCTGGACATCGCGCCCCGCAAACTGTGGATCGCGCTGGGCGACAAGGCCCACGGCTCGGTGACGGTTGATGACGGCGCCGCGAAGGCGCTGGTCAGCCGTGGCTCTTCCTTGCTTGCGGTGGGTATTCGCGAGGTCGATGGCCAGTTTGCCGAGGGCGATGTGCTCGATGTGTGCGATCCGAGCGGTATGGTCGTCGCCCGCGGTATCGCCGAGGCCGATTCGGACGTGCTGGAGCTTGCAGCCGGCCGCCGCCAGGACCAGATCGCCAGCAACCGCCTGCTCGCTAACCTGGCCGAGAAGCCGGCGATACACAGGGATAATTTGATCGTATTTGCATAACCAATTGACGCTGCAAACGCCCCTAAGCGGCAATCTGACGTTCAATCGTCGGGCATGACCAAAAGGTCAATGCCCTCCTCTTTCACGTCACCTTGCTCGCTTAGGGGCGTTTTCGCTTTCCGTCCTCTACCTGCGGCATTGTCGTTGCCGGCACTTGTTCGGCACTTGGGGACGTTCCTTTTGTGCCGGCAGGTGGGGACACTCCTTTGTTAGAAGATCCGGCGCAGGTCTCCGCGGTTGAGTGCTTCGTCGAAGAGGTGCTTGAACACCACACTGCCGTGCAGACCGTCGTGCTCGAACTCGTTGGTCACCCAGGCATGCGAGTTGCCCACGCGGCTGAGCGTATCGAGCTGCAGGCCCGAATCCACGTACATGTCGTCGAAATACACCGCGGCCTGGAGCGGCACTTCGTTGTAGGCCAGGCGCTGCGGGTCGTAGATCTTGTCCCAGCTGGTGTCTTCCATCAGCAGGTCCATGGCGGGCTTGAAGGGCTTGAGCTCGGGCATCTGCTCGAACATCCACGGGAACATGGCCTCGCCGGTAAACATGAGCGGGCGCGCGAGGGTGTCGAACTCGGTGCGGTGAGCCTTCTCTTCAGCCGCGGCCCAGCCAATGGGCATAGTGTCACCGTCGGCGTATATGAACTCCTGCAGCGTCCAGTACAGCGGATTCGTGCGCGTGTTGGTGCGCTCGAAGGCGCGCATCAAAAAGCTGTCAGATACCGAGGCGTCGCAGGTCGGCGTGCCGTCGCCATCAACAAAAGCGTGATCGATAATCCAATGCATGCGTTCAAAGCTCGGCTTCATGCCAAAGTCGCTGCCCATGAGCTGTAGGCGCTCGACTGTCATCGGCGAGCCGTCGGGCAGCACGGGCTTCTGGGCTTCGAGCGCATCGGCCAGGGCTGCCACGCGCTCGACGTCAGCGGGGTAGCGGTCATAATACTGCTGCGTCTTGGCGGCCATGCGCGGGAAGGTGTGCGCGTAGACCTCGCTTGCGCTCGCCGGCACGTGGGGGATTCCGCCGCAGGTAAAGCTCGCCGCCACGCCCTCGGGGAAGAGCGACAGGTAGCTCAGCGTCAAAAAACCGCCGTAGCTTTGGCCGAGCGTGACCCACGGCTTGCCTCCAAAGCCCACTAGGCGCAGGTACTCAAAATCGCGCACGATGGAGCTGGCGAGGTGGCGCTTGAGGTAGTCCGCCTGCGAGCGGGCCGCATTGGCGCCTGCTGCCTCGGCGCGATCGCCCAAGGCGGCAATCGTGCGCCCGTCCACGCAGCTGCTGCGTCCGGTGCCGCGCTGGTCGGGAAGGACCACGCGGAAGTGCTTGACGGCCTCCTCAATCCAACCATCACTCGTGGGCGAGAGCGGACGCGGACTCTCGCCGCCGGGGCCGCCCTGCAAAAACAGGAGCAGCGGTAGATCGTCGTTGATGCGGTCGGGCGCGCAAACCACGCGGTAGAAGAGCTTGATGCTCTCGGGCGCGCCGGCGATGGGTGCCGGCATAGCGCCGCGGCGCATGGTGCTGCCGACGGCCAGGAGCATCGGCTCCAGGCCGCGCCAGTCAAGGGGGACGTCGATGCTGTGGTCCTCGACGTAAAGGCCGGGGACGTGGTACGAAGTGATGAGGGCCATGTGAGACTTCCGTTCGTTGCGGTGTTTCGGGTTGACCAATTCTACCGCCGCGGGCGAGGCCATGCGCAAATCGGCTACCATGGTTGCAAACTTCTAGGAGAAAGGGCCGCCCATGTCGGTCGATATAGCCACGTATGTCCACGATCTTGCCGTTGCCGCCAAGGCGGCGTCGGCCTCGCTTGCCACGGCGAGCGATGAGCAGCGCCAGGAGGCCGTGCGCGCCATGGCCGCAGCACTGCGCAACGGTGTCGACTCCATCGTCGCCGCCAACGAGCTCGATATGTCCGCCGCGCGCGATGCGGGCACCTCGGCCGGTCTGCTCGACCGTCTGCTGCTGACGCCTGAGCGCGTCGAGGGCATGGCCGCCGGTTTGGAGAAGCTCGCCGAGCTGCCCGATCCCGTCGGCCGCGTGCTCGACCACCGCGTGCTTGCGAGCGGTGTGGACCTGACCCGCGTGAGCGTGCCGTTGGGCCTGGTCGCCATGGTCTACGAGGCGCGCCCCAACGTGACGGCCGACGCCGCAGGCATCTGCATCCGTACCGGCAACGCCTGCATTCTACGCGGCGGCTCGCTGGCCTATCACTCGTGTGCCATGATCGCCGAGCTGCTGGCCGATGCGCTCGAGGCCAAGGGCTTCCCGCGCGAGGCCGTGTCGATGATCGAGTCCACCGACCGCGAGGCCACTGTCGAGCTCATGAAGCTCCGCGGTGTCGTCGACGTGCTCATTCCGCGCGGCGGTGCAGGCCTGATCCAGCGCTGCGTGCGCGAGTCGCTTGTGCCGGTGATCGAGACGGGCACTGGCAACTGCCACATCTACGTGCATGAATCCGCCGACTTTGATAAGGCGCTCAACATTATCGTTAATGCCAAGACCCAGCGCGTAGGCGTGTGCAATGCCGCCGAGTCGCTGCTGGTCGACCGTGCCGTGGCAGATTCGTTTTTGCCGGCGGTCGTTGCCGTGCTGCATGACCACGGCGTGCTCATTCACGGCGACGAGGCCACGTGCGCCGCATGCGCCGACGCTGGGCTTGTCGAGGGCGACAACTACGTCGCCGCGACTGAGGAGGACTGGGGTCGCGAGTACCTGGCTCTCGAGATGAGCGTGAAGGTCGTGGCAAACGAGGACGAGGCCATCGCACACATCAACCGCTACGGCACGATGCACTCCGAGGCCATCGTTGCCGAGGATACGGATGCTTGCGAGCGCTTCCTCGATGCTGTCGATGCCTCGGCCGTGTACTCCAACGCCAGCACTCGCTTCACTGACGGCGGCGAGTTTGGCCTGGGTGCCGAGATCGGCATCTCGACCCAAAAACTCCACGCCCGTGGCCCCTTTGCCGCCGAGGCCCTCACCACCTACAAATACAAGCTCCGCGGCACCGGTCAGGTTCGCCCCTAAACCTCTCGCAAACGAAAAACCACCACAAAGGTGCCTGTCCCCTTTGTGG
>CABSZR010000049.1 GCA_902482185.1 uncultured Collinsella sp.
GCGTCGATGTGGTTGTCCTTGAGCATGACAGCCGTCGACAGGTTATAGCGGTGGTTGCTGCCACCGCCGATCTCGACTGCAGCCTTCTCGAAGACACGCATGCCCGGCGTGGTCTTGCGCGTGTCGACAAGCACGGTCTTGGTGCCCTCGAGCGCAGCTGCCATCCGATGCGTGTAAGTAGCGATGCCGCTCATGCGCTGCAGGTAGTTGAGCGCCACGCGCTCGCCCGAAAGCAGCACACGCGCATCGCCGCGCACCTGGCCCACGTGGTCGCCGGCGTGCACCTCGTCACCATCGGCAACATCAAACAGCACCGAGCTCTGCGAATCCAGCAGCTCAAAGGTGCGAGCGAACACATCCAGGCCGGCAATGATGCCATCGGCTTTGGCGATAAGCTCCACCGTGGCGGGACGCGCCGTGGGGCACACGCTCGCCGTGCTCACGTCCTCAAACGTAATGTCCTCGCGCAGAGCTTGCAGAATCAGATCATCGACGACGAGCTTCATGGTAATGGGATTCATGGTCTACTCCTCCACGGCCTGCGTGCCGGCGGCACGGGCCAAATCATCGATTGCCAGAGGGTCGGCGCCCAGGGCGCGATGACGGCCATCGAGCGCGGGATCGCCCGCCTGCTCCACGGCCAGCGACTCGCCGGTACGCATATACCACGCGGCGCGACGACCCCAGACCAGCGCTTCGAGCAGGCTGTTTGATGCAAGGCGGTTCTTGCCGTGAACGCCGTTGCAGGCCGTCTCGCCCGCGGCGTAGAGCTCGGGCATCGAGGTGCGGCCGTCCTTGTCGACCCACACGCCGCCCATAAAGTAATGCTGCGTGGGTGTGACGGGAATGGGCTCGTCCAGGATGTCGCGGCCGTCCTCCAGGCAGCGCGCGCGGATGTTGGCGAAGTGCCCGGTCACCACGTCGCGCTCGACGGGGGCAAAGCTCAGCCACTCGTGCTCGGTGTCATCCTGCTTCATCTGCTCGCGGATGGCGGCGGCGACAACGTCGCGCGGCTGCAACTCGTCGGTAAAACGCTCGCCGGCGGCGTTGAGCAAAATCGCGCCCTCGCCGCGGCAGCTCTCGCTGATCAGGAACGTGCGACCCGGCTGCGGCGAGAACAGACCCGTGGGATGGATCTGCACGTAGTCCAGGTGCTCCATCTTAATGCCATGCTCCTGAGCGATGTAGCAGGCGTCGCCCGTGAGCTGCGGGTAGTTAGTCGAGTGGTCGTAGACGCCGCCAATGCCGCCCGTCGCCCACAGCGTGTGGCGGGCATGGATCTTAAACGGCTTACCGGCATGCACGCCCTCAGCGGCATTTGCCAGCTCGTCGGCGGGACGAACCGAGTTGTCCTCGTCCACGGCTACGGCGACGACGCCGGTGCACACCGTGGCGTCATCGCGCTCGGCGGTCAGGATGTCGGTCATGGCCACGTGCTCCAAAATCTGCACGTTGTCCAGCTTGCGAACGGCCTGGAGCAGCTTGGTCGTGATCTCCTTGCCCGTAATGTCGGCATGGAAGGCAATGCGCGGACGGCTGTGCGCGCCCTCGCGGGTAAAGTCGAGGCTGCCGTCGGCCTTGCGCTCAAAATCCACGCCCATGGCCAGCAGGTCGTTGATGACCGAGCGGCTCGAGCGAATCATGATGTCGACGCTCTCGCGGCGGTTCTCGTAGTGGCCGGCGTGCATGGTGTCCTCAAAGAAGGCATCGTAGTCCGAGCCTTCGGGCAGCACGCAGATGCCGCCCTGCGCGAGCATCGAATCGCACTCATCGACCGCGCCCTTGGAGAGCATGATCACGCGCGTGCTCGTCGGCAGATTGAGGGCCGCGTACAGACCCGCCACGCCGCAGCCGGCAATGACGACGTCGCACTCCATATCGGGGTATTGCTTGGTTTCCACAGGAATCCTCTCCCTTGAATGTGACATAAGGGACCGTCCCTCATGCAACATTGTTCTAGCGTGCTGCGTACTCGAGCATACGGTCGAGCGTGAGCTTGGCCTGGTCGGCAGCCTCGTCCGACACGCCGATCTGCACCTCGCCCTCGCCCGTCTCCAGGCAGCGCACGAGCTTCTCGAGCGTGATGAGATCCATGTTGACGCAGGTGGGCTGCACCGCGGGGAAGTAGAACTTCTTGCCGGTGCCCTGGCAGCGGCGCTCGAGCTCGTAGAGCACGCCGCGGACCGTCACGATGATGAACTCACTCGCGTCCGAATCCTCGGCGTACTTGATGATGCCGGCGGTGGAGCCGATGTAGTCGGCCTCGGCAAGGACGTCGGCCTTGCACTCGGGGTGCGCCAGCACGAGCGCGTCGGGGTGGGCCTCCGTCGCGTCGACGATCTGCTCGACGGTGATGATGTGATGGCGCGGGCAGTAGCCATTGTTGAGGATGACGTGCTTTTGGGGCACCTGCTCGGCTACGAAGCGGCCCAGGTTTTGATCGGGGATGAACAGGACGTGCTGCTGCGGCAGCTCGGACACGATCTTAACGGCGTTGGAACTGGTGACGCACACGTCGCTCCAGCTCTTGATCTCGACCGTGGAGTTGACGTAGCACACCACGGCCAGGTCGTCGCCGTACTCGGCGCGCGCCGCGTCGACCGTCTCGCGCTTGACCATGTGAGCCATGGGGCAGTCCGCGCCCGGCTCGGGCAGCAGCACGGTCTTAGTGGGATTGAGCAGCTTGGCGCTCTCGCCCATAAACTCCACACCGCACAGCACGATGGTCCGCTGTGGCAGGCTCTTGGCGAGCTTGGCCAGGTAGAAGCTATCGCCGACGTAATCAGCCACAGCCTGCACCTCGGGCGCCACGTAATAGTGCGCTAGGATCACCGCGTCACGTTGGGTTTTTAGTTGCTGAATGGCCTCGACGAGCTCTGCGGGCACCAGTGCCGCGCGCTCCGTTGCCGTCGTTGCCGATGCTAGGCCGGCCGCGATATCGCGTGCAAGCTCCGACGCATCCATGTTCGCGCTCTGTGCCATCAAGGCCCCTCTCTTTTGGCGAATCTTGGGGCTTTAGTATGACACCTAGGTTTACAGCTGACAAGACAGCTGTAAACCTAGGTGTAAAGTTGAAATAAAGATTCAATCATGTGGCAGGTCCATATTCGAACTGGCAAGCTGAGGATAGCTGAGCTCTCGATGGCGCAGGAGGCATCTTTGGACGGCCGCCGCGCATGGTCGACGGCATGCCCGCCAGGCAATCGCTCGCCGGCGCCAATCCGCTACAGTGGAGCAGCCGCCGGGGTCAGCTGCTTGATATAGGCCCACATGCGCTGCTTGGCCGCTTTGTCGGTCAGCGCCGCCTCAAAGCCATCGAGCGCGAGCACGCGGCGGCCCTGCACATGGGCGATCAGACCGGGCTTGAGCATGGCGGTGTCGAAGTCATCAATCGCCACGAGCATGTCGGCGTAGGTTTCGCGCATGACATCGGCCGCGCTGTTATCGAGCAGCAGCACCGCCTCGGGGTCCAAGGCCTCAAGCGCCTCGCGGAACAGGTCGCACGGCAGGGCGTGGCCCACCGCCACAGCTCCGTCGCCTGCGCCGGCAACACTCGCCAGCACACAAAAATCTTCGGGCGCGTAACCGATTGCCCCGAGCGCCTTGCGCAATGCTGCACCATCCGCGCCGGCGGCGAGTTCGCCGCCCGAGCGCTCGGCCTCATCCAAATCACCTTTGACCAGTACGATCGGCGAGCACGCGTTGCCCGCGATACGCACGCCACGGGCCGCAAGCGATGCAAGCTCCTGCTCGGCCGCTTGGGCGATGGCTTCTTTTTTCTGGCTTTGTGACGTGGGCATGCGCTCTCCAATCGTTTGCGTGCCCACCATTATATAAAAGAGCCGCCCGCGAGTGGTTGCTTTGCGGGCCACTGGGTATAAGCACGGTCGTACTGAGTTTTACGCGGCTAAGCCGCGTCGCATTATGGAGGTCACCATGGCTGACATTAATCAGATTACCCCCGAGAACTTCGATTCCATCGTTAACGACAGCCTGCCCGTGCTGGTCGATTTTTGGGCGCCCTGGTGTGGGCCCTGCCGATCGCTCTCGCCCATCGTTGACGAGGTGGCAGACGAGCTGGCTGGCAAGCTTGCCGTTGCCAAATGCAACGTCGACGACAACCAAGACCTGGCCATGAAATATGGCGTCATGAGCATCCCCACGCTGGTTGTTTTTAAGAACGGCGAGGAGGTCGACCGCTCGGTCGGCGCGCTGCCCAAGGCAAGACTGCAGGCACTGCTGGAGAAGCACCTGTAATACGCTGGTTACATTTTGACGTCCTGCCGCCGTCCATGAGCGCTTTTGCACCGCTCGCCGGACTTCTGGGTGTACCGCGTGCGACCACGGATAGTATGGTAGATACAAACAGCCCCCAGTGAACGGGTGCGGGTCAGACGGACTCGCACCCGTTTTCTTATGCGGTAGCGCCCCGTGCGGGCGTAGTAGAATCTGAACCACTGGATTGCCCCGAGCATAAGGAGATTTCCCATGCATGACGTCGGAATGAACATGAGCCAGCTTGCCATGAGCGTCAAGCAGGTCGACGACACCATCGAGCTCGCCCACGAGTGGAGCCATCAGCTGCTGCATGCGACCGAGAATTTTGACATGGAGCGCATTGGCGCCAAGCTCGAAGCTGCCATGACCGCACTGCACGAGGCGCATGACGCGCTCGAGGGCTACGAGGAAGCCATCGAGGCCGACCACAACTCCGTCGGCTCCGTAAAGCTGGTGTAGGGTGTCCGAACACGAACACGAGCACGGCTGCGGGCACGACCACCGCAACGGCACGGGCGACGAGGCGAGCTGCCGTTGCGGCGGCGGCTCCGAGCTGGTCCGTTTTTCGGTCACCGCGCCCGATGACCTACTGCGCCGCTTTGACGAGCAGATCGCACGCCGCGGCGACGTGGCCAACCGATCCGAGGCCGTGCGCGACCTGATTCGCGCCTCGATCGCCAAGGAGCAGATGCGCACGCCCGATGAGCACGTTATCGGGTCGCTCACCATGATCTACGACCATCACACCGGCGACCTGACGCGCCGCCTGGACGAGGTGCAGCACGACTACACCGACGAGATCGTATCGACGATGCACGTGCATCTGGATCACCACAACTGTCTGGAGATTCTGGCGCTCAAGGGTCGCGGCGAGCGCGTCTACGAACTGGCCGACCGCCTGCTGGGCCTGCGCGGCGTTAAGCACGGCGAGCTCACCTGCGCCGCCACCAGGCAAAGTCTGGGGCTATAGCGGGATTTCCCGCAGCGCACCTGCCAAAAAGGGACAGGTTTGTTTTGGCAGGTTTAGAAGTTTTACCTACCAAAATAAACCTGTCCCTTTTTGGTCGGTTTTGATGAGGGGTGTCGCATGCGGCATGTGCATATTCATGTGACGGGCATTGTGCAGGGCGTTGGCATGCGACCGTTTGTGTATCGCGAGGCCATGGCACATGGCATTTGTGGATGGGTGCTCAATGCGGGCGACGGCGTGCATATCGAGGCGCACGCTCCGGCCGATGCGCTCGATGCTTTTGTTGCCGCGCTTTCTGAGCATGCGCCTGCGGCAGCCCGCGTAGAGCATGTCGAGGTTGTGGGGTTGGCAGCCAACGGTTGGGATGCCGCCAACGAACAGGGTTTTCGCATCGTAGCATCGCAGGACCAGACCGCGCACACGACGCTCGTCTCGCCCGATATCGCCACCTGTGACGACTGCCTGCGCGAACTGTTCGACCCCGCCGACCGACGCTATCACTACCCCTTTATCAACTGCACTAACTGCGGCCCACGCTTTACCATCATCCGGTCGCTGCCTTATGACCGAGCGGCCACGTCGATGGATTGTTTTCCCATGTGTCCCAAGTGCGCCGCGGAGTATGCCGACCCACTCGACCGGCGTTTTCACGCGCAACCCGATGCCTGCTTTGATTGCGGACCGCATATTACGTGGCGCGAAGCGGGCGTGGGCGATGGGCCGGGCGAAGCCGCCGCGTCGCTGGCCGTCGGCACCACACGCGAGGCCAGCGACGCCATTATCGACCGCTGTGTTGAGCTGCTGGCCAGCGGTGGCATCGTCGCCATCAAGGGCCTGGGCGGATTCCATCTGGCCTGCAACGCCGCCAATGAGCAGGCGGTGGTCGAGCTGCGCCGTCGCAAGCGCCGCAGCAACAAGCCGCTTGCCGTTATGGTGCGCAGCCTTGCCGATACTGAACGCCTGTGCCATGTCGATGATGCCGAGCGCGACTTGCTAACCGGTAGCATCCGCCCCATCGTGCTGTTGCGCCGGCGTGCTGTTGGCGAGGGAGATTCCCCCGACGCCCTTACACTCGCGCCATCCGTCGCGCACGACCTTCCCGAGCTCGGCGTCATGCTCCCCTACACCCCGCTTCAGCATCTGTTGCTTGCCGCGGCAGAAGCCCGCGGTATGCACGCGCTCGTCATGACCAGCGGAAACCTGAGCGAAGAACCCATCGAGACCGACGATGACCTTGCCTGGGAACACCTCGTTGCCGCCGGCATTGCCGACGCGCTGCTCGGTAACGACCGCGCGATCCTCTCGCGCTACGACGACTCTGTAGTGCGCGTGGTCGACGGCGCCGTTATGCCCGTGCGCCGCGCTCGCGGATATGCACCCCAGCCGCTGCCGTTGCCGGCGCTCGACCGCGCTCCGTCCTGCGTGCTTGCCTGCGGGCCACAACAAAAGGCCACGATTGCGCTCACGCGTGAAGGGACGAACGGCGAGGCGACCTGTTTTGTGTCGCAGCATATCGGCGATGTTGAAAACGGCGGGACCTTCGATGCCTGGAACGCTGCGCGCACGCGCTTGGAAGATCTCTTTGATTTGGCGCCCGCCGCCTTGGCCTGCGATTTACACCCCAGCTATCTATCGGGCCAGTGGGCGCGCGAGCAGGCGCGAAAATGCAATCTGCCGCTCGTCGAGGTGCAGCACCATCATGCGCATATCGCGAGCGTAATGGCCGAAGCCATCGCCGCGGGCCAGCTTACAACCGACGCGCGCGTCCTTGGCATCGCCTTTGACGGCACCGGCGCCGGCACCGATGGGACCATTTGGGGCGGCGAGTTTCTTGTTGCCAGCCTTGGCGGCTTTGAGCGCGCCGCGCATTTGCGCACCTGGGCGCTCCCCGGCGGGGCGGCCTCCGTGCGCGACGCCTGCCGCAACGCCTTTGCCCTGCTCAGTGAGCTCGGCCTGCTCGAGCACCCAGGTGCCGCTCGGCTTTTGGACAGCCTCGACGAGCAAACGCGCAGCGTGACAGCCACCATGATCGAGCGCGGCATCAACAGCCCGCGTACCAGCAGCATGGGGCGTCTCTTTGATGCCGCGGCAGCAATTCTGGGCATCTGCGACAAGGCAACCTACGAGGGCGAACCCGCCATCGAGCTTGAGGCTGCCGCCTGGCGCGCGCTCGACAACGAAATCGCCCATTTTCCCGACGACAACGCCGGCCATTTCGCATCTGGCCCATCGTGGCTGAACGGCCCCCATGTTCTGGATCAGAAAGCACTCTTTGAGACACTTTTGGGAGGAACTGAAGCCGGAGCGCCCGCCGACAGGCTCGCACTCGACTTCCATGTCGCCGTCGCGCGCTCCTCGGCGCGCATCGCCAGCGATATCTGCGCGCACGAGGGCATCGACACCGTCGCGCTCTCGGGCGGCGTGTTCATGAACCGACTTCTGCTTCAACTCCTCACCCGCGAGCTCAAAAGCGCAGGCCTTACTGTCCTCGTCCCCCAAACCGTGCCCGTTAACGACGGCTGCATCGCCTACGGTCAGGCAGCAGTCGCACGCACTCGCCTCGCACAGGTCGCGCCACAATAGGCTGTTCGGCCAGCCCGCAAGCCGCCGTCTCACAGGTGTAGCGCGTTTGCCCGCAGCGCCCGCGAGCGCTACCATCAACTGATGGATTATTGAGCGCCCGTCCAGCGCAAAGCGTATAAAAGGGGAACAATATGTGCCTTGCCGTTCCCGGTAAAGTAGTCAAACGCGACGACGACCTCAAGGCCACCGTCGACATGATGGGCGTCGAGCGCCCCGTGTCGCTGCGACTCGTGCCGACGGCGCAGGTTGGTGACTACATTCTCGTACACGCCGGCTTTGGCATCCAGATTGTCGACGAGCAGGAAGCGCAAGAAACGCTCGAGCTCGTTAATGCCATGTCCGAGCTGATCGAAGAAGACCAGCTTGCCACCAACCCGGCCGAGGCATACTAGTGGCGGCCGAGCAGCCGGCGCGCTCCGGTATCGATTTCTCGGCATTCCGCGATCCCAAGCTGGCTCGCGAGCTCATCGAGCGCATTCATGAGCTTGTCGGCGACCGCGCCATCAACCTTATGGAAGTCTGCGGCACGCATACCGTGAGCATCGGGCGCTATGGCTTTCGCTCCATTATGCCGGCCGGGCTCAAGCTGCTGAGCGGACCGGGCTGCCCCGTCTGCGTTACCGCCAACCGCGACATCGACCACGCAATCGCGCTCGCCAACATAGACGGCGCCATCATCACCACCTTTGGCGACATGATGCGCGTGCCCGGATCATCCACCTCGCTCGCTGCGCAAAAGGCGGCGGGGCGCGATATCCGTATCGTCTATTCCCCGCTCGACGCGCTCGACATTGCCGAGCAAAACCCTGATCGCCCGGTCATTTTTATGGGCGTGGGCTTTGAGACTACGACGCCCACCATCGCCGCCGCCATCTTGGAGGCCGAGGCGCGCGGGCTTTTGAACTTCTCGGTCTATTGCGCCCACAAGGCCACGCCGCCGGCGTTGCGCGCCATCGCCAACGACCCCGAGACCGCCATCGACGGCTTTATCC
>CABSZR010000050.1 GCA_902482185.1 uncultured Collinsella sp.
TTCTCGCAGTAGATGCAGTCGAACGTGCAGATTTTGCCGCTCGCCGGCATCATGTTGACGCCGAGCGAAAGGCCCAGGCGACGGCTGCGGACGGGCCCAAAGATGGGGCTGGCATTTAAAAACGTAGACATAGGCATATGCTCCTTGGGACAGTTGAGCTTAAGCATAGCATCGGTCTTCATGTGGGTCGCGGGTTTGGGTGCTGTTGTTTAGGCAGAAACCTTGCAATCGAGTGAGTTTCCGAAACCCTGTCATGAAAGAGTGCGAGTCGGGTACAGTAAGCGCATTCATGTACGCACAAAATGACGCCATCTGGCCAAGCCGCACCCCGGCACGGTCTGGTGGTGTTGACGATGGGACCACAGTATGGATTTTACGGTCGAGAATGCAGGCACTACGATCGCCTGCCGCGAGTATGCTGGCGTGGATGTATCGTCCGATGCACCCGCCTTGGTGTGCGTGCACGGTGCGTGTGTCGATGGTGTCTTTTTTGACGGCATCGCCCGCGAGCTCGCCTGCGACTATCGCGTCATTGCCTACGACCGCCGCGGTTGCGGCGAGAGCGGCGACGCTGCAGACGGACGCTACGACCTCGCCGCCCAGGCCGCCGACCTGCAGGCCGTTATCGAGCATATTGGCGCTCCGGCAAACGTACTCGCGCACAGTGCCGGTACGTTGGTGGCCCTGGAGCTTCTCCGTGCAAACCCCGCCATAATCTCGCGTGCGATTCTGCATGAACCCGCCGTGACGGATGAGGGTGCCGGTCTGGGCGCGGCCCCGGTTTTGCTCGAGATGATCGCCGCGGGAAAGGTCTCCAGGGCATTACGGACCTTTCTGGGTGCCATCGGCGATCCGGACCCCGAAGCTCCCAGAACAACCGAGGCAGAAGCCAAGCATGCCCTGCGCAACGGCCGTAGTTTCATGGCAAACGAATACGGGATCACTATGACCTGCGTTCCCGATTGGGATAGCGTTCGTGCGTCAAAAACGGTGGCCGCCGTGCTCCTGGGCGAGCTCTCGATTGGCACGCCCCGCGAGGCGGGCACGAGGGTGGCGGCTGAGCTTTTGGACTGTCCACTCGCAATGGTTCCCGGTGCGCACAACGGCCTGCGCGATCGCCCAGCAGCGGCTGCCCAGACTGTCCGTGACATCCTGGGGCTCTAACAGCTGTAAAAAACAAAGCATGCTTCACCCGCAAACGTTTCGGCTGCGTTAACAAATGTGCTCAAAACCTCACGTCTGCGGCTTCAATCGCGCCGTCTGCCAACTCATAAAAATGTAACAGCATTCACGTGCTTACCTGCATCGGCAAGGTGTTACCCTTGTACCATTTGGAACCCACCGCTACCATGCGAAACTATCGAAAGGGCCCCATATGCTCAATAGTCACGAGGTCAATCTAACCGACGAGGAGGCTGCCGCCGAGGTCGCCCGTGTCGCGAAGACCTACCCCGTGGTACGTTTGCTGTCGGCCGATCAGATTAAGAGCGAGCCCAACTGCCTGCTCGCCGGCGATCGCTGCCCTTGTCTGCGTCAGTCGAGTCTTGAGGTCTTGACAGATTCCGATGAGGTGTCGGAGCAACTGCTCAACGATGGCGTTGAGTACCGCGCCCATCTGCGCCCTCTGAAGGTCGAGGGCAAGCCTCACGTCCTGCTGATGGTGCGTCCGATCGATGAGCAAGAGGCCGCAGAAGAGGACCTTGTCTACACCGACGTGCTGACGAGCGTGCACAATCGCCGATATTACGAGGAAAAGCTCCGAAGCGCCCGCATGAATGCCGGCGTTGCGATGATCGACCTTGATGATTTTAGGGTCTTCAACGACACGTGTGGCCGTCATACCGGCGACCTTGCGCTCGGTGCTGTGGCGACAGCCATACGCGGCGGAATTCGTTCGACTGACGAGCTTGTGCGCTATGGCTGCGACAAGTTTGTGGTCGTCATGCCCAATATTCCCTCCGATGACTTCACCCGTCGCCTGCATCAGGTATCCGATGCCGTTCATTCCACGATTATTCCGGGCCATGAGTACGTGAGCTTGACGGCATGTGTTGGTGGCGTTCGCATTCATGGCGAGACGGTCGATGAGGGCGTTGGCCGCGCTGTCCAGTTACTGAGCCGCGCTAAGGCAAAAGCCGGTACGGTCGTGACCGATGCCGATTCCATCGAGGCCTTCCAAAGCGAAAAGCCATTGGTGCTTATCGCCGATGACTCCGAGATGAACCGAGCCATTCTCAACGAGATGCTCAGGGACGAGTATTGCATCCTCGAGGCCGACAACGGTCGTACGGCGCTCGACATGGTCGACCGCTATGGCGATGAGTTGTCGCTCGTGCTGCTGGACATTGTCATGCCGGGCATAAGTGGCTTTGAGGTGCTGGCCGATCTGTCGCGCCGATCGGGTATCGATAATCTGCCTGTCATCATGATTTCGAGCGAAGATTCCGATGATGCGGTTTTGCGCGCGTACGAGCTGGGCGCCTCGGACTATATCAACCGCCCGTTTGACTCCCGTGTCGTGCGCCGCCGTGTAAGCAACACCATCCGCCTATACGCCAAACAGCGCCGCCTGACGAACCTGCTGTCCCAGCAGTACAACGAGCGCGTCAAGAACAGTCGCATGCTCATCGACATCATGGCCGGCGTCATGGAGCTTCGCAACGGCGAGAGCGGCAGGCACGTTACGAACATCGAAAAGCTGACCGAGCTGCTGCTTGGCTGTCTGGTCCAGCGTAGCGGCGCGATCTCCCTCGACAATGAGGAGCGCTCCACGATCGCCCTGGCTTCGGCGCTGCACGATATCGGCAAGATGTCGATTGACGATGCGATTCTCAACAAACCCGGACGCCTTACGCCCGAGGAATTCGAGATTATGAAGACGCATACCACGATCGGCGCCGACATGTTGCTTGAGCTGGGTAGCCATCACGCCGGCAATGCGCTTATGGAATATGCGTACCAGATTGCGCGTTGGCATCACGAGCGCTGGGACGGCAAGGGGTATCCCGATGGCCTTAAGGGCGACGAAATTCCCATTGCCGCACAGGTGGTTTCGGTGGCCGACGTGTACGATGCGCTGACGAGCGTGCGCGTGTACAAGGATGCCATCCCGCACGAGGAGGCTATCCAGATGATCCTGGACGGTAAGTGCGGTACCTTTAACCCGTTGCTGCTCGATTGCCTGCTCGAGGTGCAGGACCAAATTGCCGAGACGTTGGCACGCCCCGCTGACGTCGTCGCGTTTCCCACGATTTAGTTTGACCAAAGGAGTTTTTAACCCATGATTTCCATGCGTGAGGCATATGAGAAGATCGGCGCTAATTATGATGACGCGTGCGCTCGGCTGATGGGCGAGGAAATGCTTGCCCGCTTTGCCCTCAAGTTTTTGGATGACGAGAGCATGGACAAGCTGGAGGCTGCCATGGCGGCGGGAGACGCCGAAGGTGCGTTTATGGCAGTGCATACGCTCAAGGGCGTGAGCCAGAACCTGGGATTCGATAATCTGTACGAGCCGGCGGTTGTGGTGACCGATGCGCTGCGCGGCGTCGATGCCGTTGACGGCGCACGCGAGGGAATGCATGCACTGCAGCAGCAATATGCGGCTACGATGTCGGCCCTGCGCGAGGCGGCTGAATAAGAGCTTGCGAGCCTTGATGACTATGAGAGTGGATAATCTCCCGTTTTAGGCCCGGTGGTGGCCTCGAAGTGGGAGATTATCCACTCTCGTTCGATACGTGTCCAAAAATCCACTCTCACCCCTTCTGATTAGTGAATGGGCTATGCGCACTGGCGGGGCTTTCCGCATGCAATCAATATCGTTGTTCGATAAACTGTTCGAATAACGATAGAGTCGATGAGGGTGAGTGTATGTCTAACAGCGTTCAGCGTATGGCCAAAGCGGGCGAAAATATCAGGAAGCTTGGCTTTTGCATGGCAGCCGTTTTTGCAGGGATGCTCGTCGCTTTTGCCGCGTTGGTTGTTTACGTGATCTGGTATGCGGTTGCAAACGTTGCTTCTGTCGATTCTTTCGGCGTCGTGACGCTTCTCGATGGCGGGTGCATCGTTATCCCAAGCGGACTGTGCCTGGCACTCGTCGTGGGTATTTCGCTTGTCGTTCTGTGTGGGATCAGCCGTAACATCTCGCGAGGCGTCTCGCCCTTTACCAAGACGCATGTGCGGCTTATCTGTGTTCTTGCGCTTGCCTTTGCTGTTAACGCCGCGGTTTCGCTTATTGGTGCCTACGGATCGGTCAATCTTACCATTGGTGGGCTGGAGCTTTACGTCGTGCCTCATTCCTTCGTTATTGAGATTTGCCAAGGCGTTGCCTTTGATGCGGGGTCGCTTATCGGCGCGGCTGTCTGTCTGTGTATCTCGGTGATCTGGAGTTATGCCTCGCTGCTCCAAGAGCAGTCTGACGAGCTTGTGTAGGAGGAAGCATGAGCTATCTCATCATCGAGCTTGAGACGCAGCTGCTTAAGACCGGAAAGACCAGTGCTGATCTGATTCGTGCCACGGGGCATACTCCGGCTAATATTTCTAAGCTAAGAAACGGAAAAATTAAAGCTATTCGCCTTAAGACGCTTCTCGATATTTGCGATGAACTTGACTGTCAACCGGGAGATATTATTCGGCGGGTGAGTGAGAAAGAGCTTGAGGAGCTTATTGTTGAGCGTGCAAAAAATGTCGTGAGACAGATGCGGAATGGTGGAGGCAATGAGGCGTCGCTTCCGACATCAGTCTTTGCTGTAGATTTGAGCGACGAGTAGCATATAGCGAGCAGCTAAAACGAGATATTGGTGTGATGGGGCCCGTGTCTAGCGCGGGCCCCATCTCTTTAAATTATCTTGACAAATATAAGTTATCGATAAACAATAACACAAAGTAAAAGCGATAATAGAAAGGAGGAACGATATGAGCTGGATTGTCAAACCGAGTTATGTGGACCCCGGTGGTGGGTGCAACGGTTACTGCAAGACATTCTGTGGAGCACGCACTTGCGTCAATAACTGCAGCAAAAACTTCTGTTTAGTTAATCTCTAGCAGTTGCGGCTGCTGCCAGGCGACAGTCTGGCAGCAGCGGTTTTGCTATCAAGCAGAACGGGAGGCCAATGAGTGCATCAGCGATAAAGCTATCAAAGGTGTCAAAGCGCTACGGGAAACGGCGCGTTTTGCATGACGTTTCCTTCGAGGTGCATCAGTCTGAGCTCTGTGCCCTTGTCGGTGTAAACGGTGCGGGCAAAAGCACGCTTATTAAAATCGTCTTGGGCCTCTGCGAGCCATCGTCGGGGAGCGTGGAGCTCTTTGGAGGCAAATCAAAAAGAGAGCTTGGCTTGATGCGGACGCGTGTCGGCTATGTGCCAGATTCCAGCGGAGCATACCAATCCCTCAGTGCGGTTGAGAATCTCCAAATCCGATGTTTGGAATGGGGGCTTGATGCGAATCGTGAGATTCCTCGCGTTTTGAGCCTAGTCGGGCTGGACGTCGAAGAGAAAAAGAGCGTGAGCAGTTTTTCTCTGGGAATGAAACGGCGGCTGGATATAGCTACGGCTTTGTTGGGTGACACTGATCTGTTAATTTTTGATGAGCCAGCAAACGGGTTGGACCCGCTGGGCATCGAGAGTATATGGGCCCTTATCGGTCGATTGAATCGAGAACAGGGTAAGACCATGCTCATCTCTAGCCATGATTTGGATGAGTTGGCATCGGTTGCAACAAGCTGCCTGTTTCTTCATGACGGCGAACTGCTGAAAAAGGAATCGATGGACGTCATAAGGGATGAGGCGTCGTCCCTAAAAGAGTATTACAGGCGCTTGATGAAGGCGGTCTCGCTATGAAGCGGGCGATCCATCCCATAAAGGCAGATATGATGCGTTTGCACAGGATGTTTCCGGCGAAGTTTGGTCTTGCGCTTATGCTGGCGTTCGGCCTTCTCTTCGGCATCTTTCTAAAAAACGGAACAACGTTGCTCGCCTTTGGCAATAGCGTTTTTGGGGAGGATATTGGCTTCTGCTGGAATGTAATCGATCCTTCTGCACCCGATGAGTCCCTTGTGCGCAGTGCTTTTGCCGGCACCTCTCTGTTCGTTCCGCTCATCGTTTGCCTGGCGATTTTACAGGAGCGCGGCTATGAAGAGGGATACCGAATTTCTTCAGCAAGAGGTCTTGCCTGCTTTAACGGGGCTCTGGCACATGTACTTTCGTCTGCTTTAATAATTGGCGCAGCATATAGTGCGCTTTGCCTTCTTCTTTTTGCAATAGCCATAATACGTGGTGGGCAAAGCTGTGCGCACGACATGCTGGCTGCATTTTTGCCTGCGATGATAATCAACGCCGTATTGGTGATATCGGTTGCGTTGGAGACGGTGACCATCTATCGGATTACAAGCAGCGCCGTATTTAGCGGGGCTGTGGCAATAATCGGATTTGTCATGAGCTTGACGCTCTACGGAACTTACCTTCAGACGCCCATACCATCCTTGCGATGGATCTTCCTCCTTCCAGGGCCGTACCTTGGAGTCGGATGTGCCCTTGGGTATAGCGATATGGGTCAGCTGATACTTCTGGAATATGGCGTGGCAGCCAGCTGTCTATCGGTATTGATTTACGCTCTCGTGAGCTTTCGCGCTGGGGGTGTGCTCAATGGCTCGTCAGATTAAAAGACTTCTCCAGTCAGAATTGAAGCATGTGAGCAAATGGGTGTACGCCTTAATCTTGGTAATTTATGCGTGCATGGTGGCATTGCAGCTTAATTCTTTCCCGATGTGGTTCTGTAGCCTCCGTGAGAACAGTTTCTTGGGCTTTTTCCCAGACCCGACGCTTCGGCTATCGGCAGAGGATGTCCTTCTATTTGGTAATGCAGAGGTTTTTCGCGGTCTGCTGTTCAACGTAGCCCCGTTGGCTCATGCATTGTTCTTTCCGTTCATCGCGGCTTGCATTGTGCCGCGCTTTGTCAGTTCGGGCTTTATTGAGGAACCGTGGGGGTTGTCGGCGGCTCGGGGAGGGAAGCGGGTGTGCGCTACTGTTGCGCGGGCGATACTGTCATCCCTCGCCCTTTTGGTCGCGTTTATCCTGTCGAGTGTCGTTTTGTACTGTCTTAACTGCGCAATCGTTCTGGATGCTCAGCAGTATTTCAACCTGCATGTATTTTGCTATCGACTTGTTCTTGCTGCCGCTGCCTGCCTTGCATACGTGGTCTCTTGCGTGATCGCTGTTTCCTATTTTGGGTCCGGCTTCGGTCCGATTGGCATGCTGTTGCTTGTCAACGTTGTAGCGATCTACATACAGATCGGGGCCAATTCCATGCTTCCGCTTCCAGCCTCGATGCTCATGTGGATTTGTGGCGTGACCCCGTTGGGGAATAGTCAATGCATTTCGATTCTAATTGACTGCCTAATAAACGTAGCAAGCGTTTTTGCCATTTGCTTTACCGTCGACCGATTGCGGTCGAGATTTCTTTGATTGCTTGTGAGGGATAATCATACCGAGCATACCAAATGCAAGGGTGGGCGGGCACCGTGGCTGGTGTCCGCCCACCTGGCATAGGAGGCTTTAAACTGAGTGGTTTGCGGGCTAGCGGGCCTGCTTAACCTTGGCCGCTGCCTCGACAAACGACTTCCACAGGTTAAAGTCGGTCTCGAGCGTCTTCCACGTGTACTCGGGATGCCATTGCACGCCCAGGCAGAAAGGCTGGCCTTCGACTTCGATGCACTCGGGAACGCCATCGGTTGCCTTGGCGACCAAGCGCGTGCTTTTACCCAGACGGTCGACGCAGCAGTGATGTGCCGAGTTGGTCTGGATCAGCCTGTGCCCGCCAACCGCGCGCTCCAGCAGCGAGCCCGGCATGACCTCCACAGGGTGCACGGGGTCGTTGAGCACGTGGGTGTGGCGCCACTGCGTACGGCCCTCGCGCGCGCCCAGGCTCGGCACGTCCATACATAGGGTGCCGCCGGTGGCGACGTTGAGCAGCTGCGTGCCACGGCAGGTGGTAAAGAGCGGCTTTTTGGCGCGGAGCACCTCGTCGACCAGCTTGAACTCAAAGCTATCGCGGATCTCGCAGCAGAGGGTGGGGTCGTAGGGTCGATCGTCGCCCCAGCGCTTGGGGTTGACATCCGGGCCGCCGGGAATGGCGATGCCATCGGCGATATCGACGTAATGACGGATAACCTCAATGTCCTCGGTGATGGACATCTGCAGCGGCAGGCCGCCGGCGGCAAGAATGGCGTCGACAAAGACACTTGCGATTTCCTCGTTGGGGGAGAGTGTCTCGCTCAAATAGGGCTTCGCTTCTTCCCCCTTATTGAATTGAAACGTCAACGGACAACCTGTCAATGACTCTATAGATGGTCCTTTCTGAAATGCTGTATTCATCTGCCAGGTACTGCATGATATATGCCTTTTTGTGACCTTCAGCCGTAAGACGGGTGTAGTCTTTATACATTTCTAGGTATTTAATATCTGATGCATCTAATGACATTTCAGACATTATCCTAAGAGTGTTCCTGTTTATATATAATAGTTCGTATGCTTTCATAAACTACCGCTTTCTTCTATGTATTTAATTCTATTCGCAACTGAAGTAAACTCTTCTACAGAAACGACAGGGGCAGGAGCCATCATCATTCCTTTGGCGACTGCTCTGGCCAGCATATCTTCGCCTAAAGTTTGATTATTCGTTGCTGTTACATTAATAGGTACACCTCCACCCATCATATTGAAGGATGATAGGATAGGGGCGAACATGGACGTAGC
>CABSZR010000051.1 GCA_902482185.1 uncultured Collinsella sp.
ACGGTATCCTTATGGAATACACCGAGACCAAACAGGTCCCCGGGTTCTTTTTGCTCCATGAAACCGTGACGCGCAACGGTACCGGTCGAACCGGCCACCAAAGCAGCATGAACTAACCATCTATTAGTTGCGGTGGGATAGTTCCTAGAATTGCCAGCTTAAGGGCAAAACAGGAACTATTCCACCGCAACTTTTTTGGCCGGCGGGGCAGTACCTGTCCCACCGGCCATCATTTACGCTCTTTTAGCTAGTCCGCGAGCTTCTCCACCTGATCGAGCATCTTGTCGAGCTTGGCCTTTGCTTCGGCCTTGACCTTCTCAGCTTCTTCGTGAGCCTTCGCCTTCTGGGCGGCCTTTTCCTCGGCTTCGGGATCGACGACGACCAGATTGGACGCATCGTGCTCAACAAGCTTGAGCGCATGCTCGGGACAAACCTTGACACAGGCGCCGCAGCCTAAACAATACGTGGACTCCAGCGCAAAGCGGCCGCTTCCCACCAGATCGCAGGCAAACGTGGGGCACACGTTGACGCACTCGCCGCACGACGTACACTTGTCAAAATCGCACTCCGGCGTGCTCACCTGCATGTTCTGGGCAAGCTCGGGGTGGTTTTGCAACGTCGAGAGCACCAGTTGGCGCCCGTGCGTGAGCGAACGGCGACGCTTGGTCGTCGTGGTGCCGCACATGGTGTTGAGCGTGCGCTCCAGCTGGGTAATCTGATGGCGATGGGCCTTGAGCTTTTGCGTCACCGAGGCCAGCGCCGCCGTCGCCGGATTGAGCTTGGTCACCGTCAGGCCCGTGGTGCGGGCGATCTTTTCCATGTACTCCTTGCGCTCGTACTCGCGAAGCTTATGGCACTTGAGGCTCTTGGGGTCGACCTCCAGGCCCATACCCGTGCCAGACCACTCTTCGGCCTTCGCAATCGCCTCGCCAAGAATGTCCTCACCGCCGGTGTTGCGGCATTTATCGCACACGCCCAACGGCAGGTACACACTCACGTTGGGATAGTCGGCCAGTACCGAGAACCAGGTCTCCGCCGTAATATCGCCCACGCAGGCAACGACGACTTCGTTTTCGCGCGGCATGCGCTTAAGGGCACGCGTGCAGGTAACGTAGGCGGTCTCGTGGCTCGTAGCCGCCGAGACAATGTCGTCGTAGACGTTTTTGGGTGCAAGGCGCGGAGAGATGATCGCCTCCGTCGGGCAAGTAGCGGCGCACAGGCCGCACTTGCGACAGGAGTCGAGGATCTCGATGGCGTCTTCCTCGACCTCGATAGCGTTGACCGGGCACACGTCCATGCACGCGGTGCAGCCGCTCTTTTCGTTTTTGCAGGTCAAGCACGGAATGGTGTTGCCGCGCGGGCGCTCCTTGTAGTCGGCAGGATTCCACTGCGGCGCCGATGGATCGAGTGCATCGGTCACGCCGCCAAGCGGGTTTTTAAGAAAGTCGAAACCCTTGCTGATCTCGATAATGTCATCAAACAGATCGTGTTCCTGCGCCATGCGCGGCCCCTCCCTGAGCAGTGCAAACAAGCAAGAGATAATGATACGCTATCGGCCCACGCCTCGGGCAAATTACACGCGGAGCATCTTTGCGGCAAATAGCCCATGGCCTATCGCCGCCTCGATTGCACAAGGTCAATCAAGTGCCAAGCTATGCCTCGCACATGAGCTGCACGAGTTTTTGTTTGGTCACCTTGGCCTGCTCGTTGGCCATATTGCGCTCGTTTCTAAAGACCGCATTTGCAACACCCTGCAGATCGGCATCGGAAATCTCGCTGCACGGACCGTCCATCGAAGCCGCCGTGGGGCATACGCACAACGGCAGCTCAGCATAAAACGCAACGGCCTTGGCGATATCGAGCATCTTGCCGCCGCCAATGCCCACCACCATGTCGCAATACTCGGCCCGGGCTTCCTTGGCCATTTCGACAACGGCATCTTCCGTACACGGACCGTTGTAAATCTTAAAGAACGGCTCGCTTAGATCATCGTCCAGAAATCCATCGACGATCTGCCTG
The DNA here is from genome assembly GCA_902482185.1 of uncultured Collinsella sp. Taxonomy (GTDB): domain Bacteria; phylum Actinomycetota; class Coriobacteriia; order Coriobacteriales; family Coriobacteriaceae; genus Collinsella. Next base: position 2,020 of record CABSZR010000051.1, read on the forward strand.
CACAGCCGATCCTCGGTGCCCTGGTCAAACAAGACGTAAGCAGCGCAGCCCAACCATGACAAATACCTGCCCTGACGCGAGAGTTCGCCCGGCCCCTGAACATACCGACCGGGACCGCCGTAAACCATAGGAAGCGCCATACGAGAATCCGCCCTTCATCAAACAACGATTGGTGCAAAGTAACCTGACCCCTTTGCGCCATAGCAAAAAGGGGCAAAGCCATCTGCTGGCTTTGCCCCTTCCTTAGCTTGATTTACTCATCCATGAGATAGTAGTGGCCCAGTGCGTCGGCACCCAGGATGGCGTTTGCGACCATCTCGGGCGTCACCTCAAACGGCATGTTGCACATGGTGTCCTCGGGCGCGCACGCGGCCTCGGCAACAATCATGGCCTTCTCGCGCGTAACCTCGGCAACGCCAAGTTCCTTCATCGTGACCGGCAGGCCCAGCTCAATGCAGAAGCCCAAGACTTCCTCGAGCTTCTCGGTCGGGGCATCCTCGAGTACCAGCTGGACGATGGTGCCGAAGGCGACCTTCTCGCCGTGATACATGCTGTGGCACTCGGGCAGCATCGTCAGACCATTGTGGATGGCATGAGCAGCGGCAAGGCCCGAGCTCTCAAAGCCAATACCCGAAAGCAGCGTATTGGCCTCGATGATGTGCTCGACGGCAGGCGTGAGCGCACCCTTCTCCAGCGCAACCTTGGCCTTGACGCCATCGGCCATGAGCGTCTCATAGCAGAGCTTGGCGAGCGCCAGGCCGGCCATTCCGCCCTTACCGCCGGCGCAGGTGCCGCCGTCGGCATCGTGCGTCGCCTGGGCCTCAAAGTAGGTTGCGAGCGCATCGCCCATACCGGAAACCGTCAGGCGCACCGGGCTCGCCGCGATAACCGTCGTATCCATCAGGACAATGTTGGGGTTTGCCTTAAGGAAGAGATATTTATCGAACTGGCCGTCGTCGGTATAGAGCACCGAAAGTGCCGAGCACGGTGCATCGGTCGAAGCAATGGTGGGGCAAATGATAACCGGGGACTCCAGGTAATAGGCGACGGCCTTGGCGGTGTCGAGGATCTTGCCGCCACCGACGCCGACGATGATGTCGCAACCGTTGTCGCGGGCGAGCGCAACCAGGCGATCGACCTCGCCCTTGGAGCACTCGCCGTTAAAGTCCTCAAACAGCAGCTCGGCCTTGGCCTCGGCAAAGCCGCCCTCGATCTTGGCACCGACGCGCTTCTTGCCCGAAGGCGTCACGATGACGAGGGCCTTAGCGCCGAGCGGCTCGACATAGGAGCCGAGCTTGGCGAGCTCGTCCGGACCCTGGATGTACTTGCTGGGGCTATTGAAAATTGCAGCCATAACTATCCCATTCTCTAAAAGAAAAAAGAAAGGGGCTCCGTACAGATACGTGCGGAGCCCCTCGTTACGATAACAAGAGTCGATTAGAAATCGATGTCGGTGTCGTAGTAGCAGGCCTTGAGGATCTTCTCGAAGTCGGCAGCCTTGGTCTCACGCGGGTTCTCGGGCGTGCAGGCGTCCTGCTCGGCGTTCGCGGCAATCTCGGGCAGCTTGGCGAGGAACTCCTCCTCGGAAACCATCTGCGGGTTCTCGGCGTCGACCTTCACGCCACCATTCGCGTAATCCTTGATGGACTGCGGAATGTTGAGCTGGTCGTTGAGGTCGCGGATCTTCTGGACGAGCGCAGCGATGAGCTCCTCGTTGGTCTCGCCGGGAAGGTGCAGGATCTCCTTGGCCACGTAAGCGTAACGCTCGGCAGCACGGGGATCCTTGGAGTTCCACTGGATGACCTTGCCCAGGTACATGGCGTTAGCAGCACCGTGGATGATGTGGCCGTTCTCGAAGGCAGCACCGGTCTTGTGAGCCATGGAGTGAACGATGCCCAGCAGGCCCGAGGAGAAGGCGATACCGGCGATGCACTGAGCCTCGTGCATGTGCTGACGGGCCTCATGGTCGCCAGCATAGGACTTGGGCAGCCACTCGACGATCTCGCGGATGCCGTGCAGAGCGTTGGCGTCGGTGAACATAGAGGCGCAGGTGGAAACGTAGGCCTCCATGCAGTGGGTCAGAGCATCCATGCCGGTGTGAGCGCACAGCTTGGCGGGCATGGTGTAGGTGAGCTCGGGGTCGACGATGGCGACATCAGGGGTGATGTTGAAGTCGGCCAGCGGGTACTTGATGCCCTTGTCGTAGTCCGTGATGACGGAGAACGCGGTGACCTCGGTAGCGGTGCCGGAGGTAGAGGAGATGGCGCAGAAGTGAGCCTTCTGACGCAGCTCGGGGAAGCTGAACGGCTGGATGATGTTATCGAAGGACTCCTCGGGATACTCGTAGAAGACCCACATGGCCTTAGCAGCATCGATGGGCGAACCGCCGCCGATAGCAACAATCCAGTCGGGCTCGAAGTCGCGCATAGCGGCTGCGCCCTTCATGACGGTCTCGATGGAGGGATCGGACTCGACGCCCTCGAACAGCTTGACCTCCATGCCGGCCTCTTTGAGGTCGGCCTCAACGTCCTGCAGGAACCCGCCGCGGCGCATAGAGCTGCCGCCAGAAACGATGATGGCCTTCTTGCCCTTGAGGTTCTTCACCTCGTGGCGAGCGCCCTCACCAAAGTACAGATCGCGAGGATTGGTAAAACGTCCCATACTGTGCCTCCTAAACAAGCCCCTCTTAGACTTGCGTATATAACGGAGCACCCAATTGGCTCCGTTAGGACCGTTTTGCGCGTTGCCGGCGATGACAATGCGCGATGTCTAAACGTCTCAACGCTCAGACAAACACTATTTTACCGTTCTGGTTGGTCAGTTATTCACCTAAAGCCGACAATGATGAAACGTTTTTTCTATCCCTGAAGACCCTTGTGGGGCATTCATACTCCCAAGCTGGGCAAACGTTTTATCAAGGTTGACCACATATCCCGGGCAGGACTGTGCCCCTCCAAAATGTGCCCCGTTCGCCGCCAAAAATCGACCGTTTACGGCACTGTGATACCACCCGCGCAACCGAGGTGCCGACATTTGTGCGACATCCGTCTTCGTGGTGCAAAGGTGCAAGTCCAAGTGCGGCACCCCCGGTGTGCCACATGCGGGTAAACTAGAACTTTATATAGAGACATTTGAACCCTAACCGCAGCAAAGGAGGCCCCATGGCATTCGATCCCATTCAAGAGGATTGCCATCGCCTCGTTCTTGAGGCCTTGCGCCGCGACAATATTCCGCTCACCGACGGTGCCGCCGTAGAGCGTCTGATGGAACAATTCACCCGCAACCCAGCACCGCTCATCGTGCACGACCGCGACCGCGCCGGGCACCTCATTGCCAAGGTGGTCGAGGCTGTCGACTACCGCATTCCCTTTATCCCTGACGATACCCAGGCAGAGCAAGAAGAGGCAGCTGCCGAGAACATGCTCCGCGAGGCAGCCGCGCTCGATCCGGCCAACTGGGATGCCCAGCGCATGCTGACCGCCCTCACCGCCGAATCCAACGAGGAATACGTGCAGTATCTGGTGTCCAAGTGCGACGAGGTGGAGCACGACCTGGCGCTCAAGATCGCCTCGGCGCAGGACCCCTACGAGCGTGAGGCCGCAGGCGACCTTATGCGCCGCCCCTACCTGCGCTGGCTTGCCGCCTTGGCATCGCGCGCCCTCATTAGCGGCCGCTACCGCATGTCGCTCGAAGCCGCAAACCGCAGCCTCGACTTTGCCCCCAACGATCCTGCCGGCGTCCGCCACACCGCGATGCTCGCCATGGCAAAGCTCGAATACCCCGCCGAGGAGCTCAAACGCTTTCGCTCTGCCCACTCCGTCTCCTATCTCACCAACACGCCGCTACGCCGTCGTCCCAAGGACGCGGAGCGCGACTTGGACCCATGGACGCTCATCGCGCTGATGAGCGCTGCCTGGCGCGAGCTGGACTACGAGGGCGCCGAGCAATACTTGCGCATCCTTGCGCGCTCGTGTCCACACGCAGCCGAGGCGCTCTACTTCCAAACCGAGTTTCCCGATGGCGTCTATGCCCGCGTCAACGTGGGTGCGGGCTCCACCGACGAGCTTGTCCTCGCGCTGTCCGAGGCGACGCCGGTACTGCAGGAGGGCCTGGGCGCCCCCGACAACGCCAGCTTTGCCGCCTGGGTCGCCACCAACGATATCGTGCGTTCCCAGATCGACGAGCGCATCCTGCGGGCGGCCGAGCAGGGCCTGCCGTTTAAGGGAGGAGACCTCTAATGGATCCAAGCGTCTACCTCCCCGCCTACCTGGAGCGCGCCTACCTTGCGTCGCACCCCGAACTCACCGATGCAGCACGCGAGCTTGTCCATAACGACGTGAGCGTCAACCCTCATAAGTATGCGCAGACCGAGCATGCCCAGGCGCTGCTGTCCTATGCCGGCGTTCATCGTCACCTACTCGACGAGCTTCGCCGCATCGAGGACATGGGCAGCGACGAGGAGTTTGAGCAGACGCGCAACCGCTTGTTCGACGACATGCGCGATGAGCTGCTCAAGATTGTTCGCGTCGATGCGCATGTCCTCGATGCCCAGCTGCTCGCCATCATCCTGGCGGACACGCCCGTCGATGCCTGCCTGGGCGACCTGATGAAGCTCGAGGCGAGCACGGCCGACTACCTGCAACAGAGCGTGCCCGGTTTTGATATGGAGGCTCCGCACTACTGGGCCAATAATGTTTTGGCCGACGGTATCACCGCAGCAGACCTTACCGTGAGCGAGCCGGCTCTAATCGGGTGGCTCCACACGCTCGAGGCCATCTCGCAGCTGTGTATGGCGAGCGCTCGTTACCGCGCCGCCGCCAACTATTCTCGCCGTGTCCTTAAGGCGGAGGGCTATCCCACCCGGGCCGCCGGCACCGTGTTGCTTGCCCTCGCCCGCTTGGAAGACCAGGACGGTTTTTTTGCCCTGGCTCACCAGCTCGAGGAACAGGTGGGGGCTGATGCACTCGAGAACTCCCCCTGGTACCTGCTCGCCCGCACGATTCTGCTGTTCAAAACAAACAAGATGCGCCCGGCGACGCGCGCGCTGCGTGAGTTCGCCAACCGTTGCGAGGGCGGCGCGTTCTTCTTGCTGAACCCCATGTACCAGACGCCGTATCTTCCCTGCCGACCCGAGCCACGCGATCCGTGGGATCTTTCGCACCAGGCCGTTTGGGAAGCGGACGGCATTATCTCGGACACCCCCGACTTTGCCCCCTGGGCCAATGCCTGCGAAGACGTGTCGCAGCTTGCCCAGGAATTTGCGCGCCGCTACGGCTTTTAGCGACGCGATCGCCCCGACCATGTCATCTATGTTAGGAACGGCTTCATGAACCTCCGCTCATCTCTCGCCTGCACCTCGAGCGATATCGCCCGCTGGGGACTGCGCTCTGTCTTCAAACGCCAGGGTGGCGTGCTTCCCGGCCGTATCGCCATGAAGATCGACCCCGAGCTGCTAAGCGACCTCGCAAGCCTAGTCGACCGCAGCGTGGTGATCACCGGCACCAACGGCAAGACCACAACCTCCAACCTCATCGCCGACGCCGTTGCTGCCAGCGGCGCTACCGTGGTGTGCAACCGTGCCGGCAACAATATGGAGCCTGGTGTGGTGGGCGCTCTGCTCGAGGCCCGCGGCGGCCTTAAGCACACCAGCAGCGACAAACGCGTGGGCGTTTTTGAGTGCGACGAGCTCTACACCGTACGCGTTCTGCCCAAGCTCAAGCCGACGTACTTTGTGCTGCTCAACCTGTTCCGCGACCAGCTGGACCGTTACGGCGAGATCGACCACACCCAGGACGTCATCGCCCACGCGCTGGAGCTTTCACCGGCAACGACGCTCATCTACAACGCAGACGACCCGCTGTGTGCCGCAATCGCCGCGCGCGTTCCCAATGCAAGCATCGCCTTTGGCATCGACGGCGCCACCGACACCGAATCCGACCGCATTAGCGACTCGCGTTTTTGCTCGCAATGTAACGCGCCGTTGGAGTACGACTATGTGCAGTACGGACAGCTTGGCGCATACCATTGCCCCTCGTGCGGCTGGGCCCGCCCCGGGCTTGTCCGTCGCGTGACGGGCGTGGAGCTCGGCTGCGACGGCTATGGTTTTGACCTGGTGTTTGGATCTGATTCCAACGCACCAGCCGCGCACATCGCCACGCGCTACAACGGCCTGTACATGGTCTACAACGTTGCCGCCGCATTCTTTGCCGCACATGAGTTAGGCGTGGATACGGCGCACCTGCAGCCCACGCTCGATGCCTACATCCCCGCCGGCGGGCGTATGGGCCGCTGGGAGATCGCCGGCCGTACCGTCGAGGCAAACCTGGCCAAGAATCCCGTAGGCTTCGATCGCCAGATCCAGTCTATTAAAACGGCAGGCGGCAGGCTCTGCGCTTTCTTCCTGAACGACAACAGTGCCGACGGCCACGATGTCTCCTGGATCTACGACGTCGACTTCGAGCGCATCGCCGATACCCCAGGGCTTGTCGCCTTTGCCGGCGGCACGCGTGCACACGATATGCAGGTACGTCTCAAGTAC
>CABSZR010000052.1 GCA_902482185.1 uncultured Collinsella sp.
CTTCGTGCGAGCCAGGACTTGACCGAGCGAAAACCTTGCGCCCGGCCTTCGGCGGCGCGTGCCGGATGGTGGAATTGTGTACAGCCCGGTTTTCCGTTGACCGACGCCGGGGTCCCCGCCATAATACTTTCGGTTCACGCACGAATCCGCTGCCAGAGACAGCCGGCGCAAACGGGCTTTGCCCGCGAGCTTAATGGGACTTCCCGCCAGCCGAGGTGGTCGAGTAGATATGTCTTCTCGCCCCCGTCGCTCATGCAGCGCGGGGGCTTTCTTTTTGGACATGCCCCCGTCACGTCCTTGTGGCGGACCGTGCCCGGAAAGAATTCGAGGAGGTGTAATTCATGCCCCAGCAGTACAAAATCGACAAGGTTGCAGAGATCGAGTCCCGTATCGCCGAGAACGCCGGTCTGTTCGTCGTCAACTACAACGGTCTGACGGTTAAGCAGGCTCAGGAGCTGCGTCATCAGCTTCGCGAGTGCGGCGCCGAGATGAAGGTCTACAAGAACAACCTGGTCAAGATCGCTCTCAAGAACCAGGAGCAGCCCGAGCTCGACGAGATCCTCGCCGGCCCCGTCGCTTATGTGTTCTACGAGACCGAGCCGGTCGAGGCCGCTAAGACCCTTAAGGACTTCTCCGCTAAGTCCAAGGGCGTCCTTGAGATCAAGGGCGGTATCTCCGACGGCAAGGCCGTTTCCGCTGATGATGTTAAGGCTATCGCCGAGCTGCCCACCAAGGATCAGCTTCTCGGCCAGATCGCCGGTCTCATCTCCGGTTTCGCTCGCGACATCGCTGTCTGCGTCAACGGCGTTTCCTCTGGTCTCGCTCGTTCGATTCAGCAGGTCTCCGAGCAGAAGGCAGCCTAGTCGCTGTTTTCACCCGCGGCGGCAACGCCGCACCCCTGGCGCATTCGCGCCGTGTTTTAACTGATCTCCGTGCACAGACACGGAAACCGAAAGGACTTAGAAATGGCTAAGCTTACCACCGATGAGATCATCGATGCTCTTAAGGAAATGACCCTTCTCGAGGCTTCCGAGCTCGTTAAGGCTATCGAGGACACCTTCGGCGTTTCCGCCGCTGCTCCTGCCGCCGTTGTTGCCGCTCCCGCTGCTGGCGCTGCTGAGGCCGAGGAGAAGACCGAGTTTGACGTCGTGCTCGAGGGCTTCGGCGACAACAAGATCCAGGTCATCAAGGCCGTCCGTGAGCTCACCAACCTTGGCCTGAAGGAGGCCAAGGAGGTCGTCGAGGGCGCTCCCAAGGCTGTTCTCGAGGGTGCCAAGAAGGAGGACGCCGAGGCTGCCAAGGAGAAGCTCGAGGCTGCTGGCGCTGCTGTCACCCTCAAGTAATCAGGCTCTCTCGTCAGATTTCTTTGCAGACGGGGTTCGCATTGCGAGCCCCGTCTTTTTCGTTATGATCCCTCTATTTTGCTGACTCGGCATGCAAATTGCTTCCGCTTGCGGTGCTTTGGGGTCGCTACCGTTGGGCGATAAAGTTGCACCATTCGAGCAATAATTTGCGTTGACCTGCTGAAGAATGGCGCTTGCCTGCATTAACGTTAATTAACAGCGGTAAGATAATCCGGTATCGCAATTTGGTCTGCGGCCGGTGAGCCGCATGCACGGGCGCTATTTGCGCCTGCGAAAGGATCCCTGAATACTATGAAGGCAATCATCCCCGCCGCCGGTCTTGGCACGCGTTTTCTGCCTGGCACCAAGTGCACGCCCAAAGAGATGCTGCCGGTTCTCGACAAGCCGGTCATCCAGTATGTCGTCGAGGAGGCGCTCGACCCCGAGGAGGTCGACGACGCCATCATCGTTACCTCGCCCGGCAAGCCCGAGCTGCTGAACTACTTCCAGCCCGACCGCTCGCTCGAGAACCTGCTGCGCGAGCGCGGTAAGGACGCCTACGCCGACGCTGTCGCCCATGCGGGCGGTATGCCGGTCGACTTCCGCTATCAGTACGAGCCCAAGGGTCTCGGTCACGCCATTCGCTCTGCCGCCGACGCTGTGGCAGGGGAGAACTTCCTGGTTCTTCTGGGCGACTACGTTGTGCCCAACCGTGATATCTGCGACAAGATGCTGGCCGTCTCCAAGGAGCACGGTGGCGCTTCGGTTATCGCCGTTGCCGCGTGTGCTCCCGAGGAAGTTAGCCGCTACGGCGTTATCGCCGGCGAGCGCGTGGGCTCGCTCGAGGGCGCCGAGGATGTTGCCGACGGCGAGCCGGGTGCCGTGTGGCGCATCGGCGGCCTGGTGGAGAAGCCTGCCCCTGAGGCGGCTCCGTCCAACCTGTACATCGTCGGTCGCTACCTCCTGTCTCCGCTGGTCATGGACCTGCTGGCCGATCAGCAGGCCGGTAAGGGCGGCGAGATCCAGCTGACCGACGCCATGGCCCGTTCGCTCGATCGCGAGGCCATGTATGCTGTCGTCATCGACCCGCTGTCGGGCTACGACACCGGCACGCCTTCTGGCTGGATGGCCACCAACGCCCTCATGGCTGCAAGCGATCCTCGCTTTGCCGGCGCCTTCTGGGACGCCATCGACGAGCGCGGCGGCTTGATGCACAAGTAAGCCTTCGGGCAACGATATTTACGGGTGCGGACCTCGGTTCGCGCCCGTTTTTTATAAGAGCTGCGATTGCCGGCTCTCTGTTCACAGAAAATATATGAACAGGTGTTCGATACACACCTATCTACCTGCACCTTTTCTGTTGAAAAACTTTGCTACTCCAAAAACTCAATCGCGTCAAGGCTTTTCTTGCTCAACGGTCGGTACCTGATAAACTATTAGGTTGCGATAACTGGCGAAGCTATGCCTCGCCAACCCACCGAGCATTTCCGTGAAGGAGGAAAAACCTGGTGACCTACGCATACACTGCCACTGAGCGCAAGCGCGTCAGCTTCGGGAAAATCCCGGAGGCCATGGAGCTCCCCAACCTTATCTCTGTTCAAAGGGAATCCTTTGAGCGTTTTAAGGACGAGGGCCTTCGTGAGGCGTTCAAGGAATCCAGCCCCATCCAGAGCCAGAACCATGTTCTCGAGGTTACCTTCGGCGAGCATCAGTTCGGCGACCCCGCGCACACCGTCGAGGAGTGCCGCGAGAAGGATATGACCTATCAGGCTCCGCTTCTGACCGACGTCCGTCTCACCAACAAGGAGACCGGCGAGATCAAGGAGCAGCTCGTCTTCATGGGCGACTTCCCCATGATGACCGATCAGGGCACCTTCATCATCAACGGTACCGAGCGTATCGTCGTCTCGCAGCTCGTCCGCTCCCCGGGCGTGTACTACAGCTCCGAGATGGATTCGGGCAAGCAGATCTACAAGGCTCAGATCATCCCGTCCCGCGGTGCCTGGCTTGAGTTTGAGGTCGACAAGCGCGACCAGCTCATGGTCTCCATCGATCGTAAGCGCAAGCAGAGCGCCACGATGTTCCTGCGCGCCCTTGGCATCGCCGTCACCAACGACGACATCATCGAGCTGCTCGGCAACTCCGATGTGATCAAGCGCACTCTGGAGCGCGATACCGCCCTCACTCGCGAGGACGCCCTCATCGAGATCTACCGTCGCCTGCGCCCGGGCGAGCCTCCCACCGTGGACGCTTCCCGCAGCCTGCTCGAGGGCCTGCTCTTTAACCCGCAGCGCTACGATCTGGCCCGCGTCGGTCGCTACAAGGTCAACAAGAAGCTCAACCTCACCACCGAGGAAGAGGTCACGGTGCTCACCGACGAGGATATCGTCGCTACGCTGCGCTACCTCCTGTCTCTTGCTGCCGGCGAGCAGGGCTTCAAGGTCGACGACATCGACCACTTTGGCAACCGCCGCATCCGCACCGTCGGCGAGCTCGTCGCCAACCAGTTCCGTATCGGCATGAGCCGTATGGAGCGCGTCGTCCGTGAGCGCATGAGCTCCCAGGACATCGACGAGATCACCCCGCAGTCGCTCATCAACATCCGCCCGATCGTGGCCTCCATCAAGGAGTTCTTCGGTTCCTCGCAGCTCTCGCAGTTCATGGACCAGGCGAACCCCCTGACCGGTCTGACCCACAAGCGCCGTCTGTACGCACTCGGCCCTGGCGGTCTTGCCGGCCACAAGTCCGGCTCCAGCCGCCGCACCAACGTGCCGACGGCCGTCCGCGACGTTCACAACTCGCACTACAGCCGCATGTGCCCGATCGAGACCCCCGAAGGCCCCAACATCGGCCTGATCGGCTCGCTCGCCCTCTATGCCCGCGTCAACGAGTACGGCTTCATCGAGGCTCCGTTCCGTCGCGTCGAGAACGGCGTTGCCACCGACCAGATCGACTGGATGACCGCTGACGAGGAAGAGAAGCACGTCATCGCGCCGGCCAACACGCCGCTCGATCCCAAGACCAACGAGTTCATCACGACCGATGCCGAGGGCAAGATCGTTCGTCCGCATACCGTGATCGCCCGTACCCGCGACTTCGACGGCTCCTTCGGCGCTCCCGCCGACGTGCCCGTCGAGGACGTCGACTACATGGACGTCTCGCCGCGTCAGATGCTCTCCGTCGCAGCCACGCTGATCCCGTTCCTTGAGCACGACGACGCCAAGCGTACGCTGATGGGCGCCAACATGCAGCGTCAGGCCGTGCCGCTGGTTCACCCCGCCGCTCCCTATGTCGGTACCGGCATGGAGCGTCGCGCCGCTCTGGACTCCGGCGAGGTCACCCTGGCCAAGAACGCCGGCGAGGTCATCTTTGCCGACGCCGCCAAGATCATCGTCAAGCATGCCGGTGGCATGGATGAGTATCATCTGGCCAAGTATCAGCGCTCCAACCAGTCCACCTGCATCAACCACCGTCCGCTCGTGCGCGTCGGTGACACCGTTGAGCAGGGCGAGCCTCTGGCCGACGGTCCTTCGACCGATCACGGCGAGCTCGCACTGGGCCAGAACCTCACCGTGGCATACATGCCGTGGGAAGGCTTCAACTACGAGGACGGTATCGTCGTGTCCGAGCGCCTGGTGGCCGAGGACCTGCTGACGACCATCAACATCACCCGTCACGAGATCGACGCCCGCGACACCAAGCTCGGCCCCGAGGAGATCACCCGAGAGATTCCGAACCTCTCCGAGGACATGCTCGCCAACCTCGACGATGACGGCATCATCCGCATCGGCGCCGAGGTCGGCCCTGGCGACATCCTGGTCGGCAAGGTTACCCCCAAGGGCGAGAGCGCTCTGACCGCCGAGGAGCGCCTGCTGCGCGCCATCTTCGGTGCCAAGGCTCACGACGTTCGCGATACCTCCCTTAAGATGCCTCACGGCGCTTATGGCCGCGTCATCGACGTCGTCCGCTTTAGCCGCGAGAACGGCGACGACCTGGCTCCCGGCGTCAACGAGCAGGTGCGCGTCTACGTCGCCCAGCGTCGTAAGATCCAGCAGGGCGATAAGATCGCCGGTCGCCACGGCAACAAGGGTGTTATCTGTAACGTTCTGCCGGTCGAGGACATGCCTTACATGGCTGACGGTACCCCGATCGACGTTATCCTCAACCCGCTGGGCGTTCCTTCGCGTATGAACGTCGGCCAGCTGCTCGAGTGCCACCTTGGCTGGGCTGCCGCCTGCGGTTGGGATACCGAGGATGCCGACTCCGACAAGTACGTCCCCGGTCCGTTCTTCACCGCGACGCCCGTCTTCGACGGCGCCAAGGAGGACGAGATCGCCGAGGTCATCCGTCGCGCCAACAAGAACATGCTCAACAAGGCCACCGCTGCCTTTGGCGATCACATGCGCCCCGAGTTTGTCACCCAGCTTGACGAGCGCGGCAAGACCCGCCTGTTCGACGGCCGCACCGGCGAGGAGTTCCGCGAGCCCATTACCGTGGGTACGTCCTACATCCTCAAGCTCGGCCACATGGTCGACGACAAGATCCACGCCCGTTCGACCGGCCCTTACAGCCTGGTTACCCAGCAGCCGCTGGGCGGCAAGGCTCAGTTCGGCGGCCAGCGCTTCGGCGAGATGGAAGTTTGGGCACTGTACGCATACGGTGCTGCCAACGTCCTGCAGGAGATTCTGACCGTCAAGTCCGACGATACCGTGGGCCGCGTCAAGACCTACGAGTCCATCGTCAAGGGCGAGAACGTTCCTGTCCCGGGTATCCCCGAGTCCTTCAAGGTTCTCGTCAAGGAGATCCGTTCCCTCGCGCTGGACATCGAGCCCATGCACGATGCCGACGAGGACGCCTCCGCCCCTGTGACCGCCGAGGAGACCTCTGCCCTCGATGACCTGGCCGCGCTCGCCGGCGTTGACGCCGACGTCGAGGCCCAGGATGCCGAGACCGCCGAGGCACCCGAGGCTGTCGCCGCCACGACCACTGATAAGGAGTAGTTGACTGTGGCAGATTTCGAAGCTACTGATTTTGACTCGGTAAAGATCTCCCTTGCCTCCGCCGACCAGATCCGTTCCTGGTCGCACGGTGAGGTCAAGAAGCCGGAGACCATCAACTACCGTACCCTCAAGCCCGAGAAGGACGGCCTGTTCTGCGAGAAGATCTTCGGTCCCGCCAAGGACTGGGAGTGCTCCTGCGGCAAGTACAAGGGCATCCGCTTTAAGGGCATCGTCTGCGAGCGCTGCGGCGTCGAGGTTACCTCGGCCAAGGTGCGTCGCGACCGCATGGGCCACATCGAGCTCGCCGCTCCCGTGTCCCACATCTGGTACTTCAAGAGCCCCACGAGCTTCCCGATGAGCCGTATGCTCGACATCAAGTCCAAGGACCTCGAGAAGGTTCTGTACTTTGCCAGCTACATCATCACCGAGGTAGACTACGAGGCTCGCGAGGCCGACGCTGACGACCTGCGCGAGGAGCTCGCCGCCGATCTGGAAGAGATCGATGCCGAGTGCGCCCGCCAGATCGAATCCCTCAAGGAGCAGGGCAACCCCGAGAACTTTGACGAGTTCTCCGACGAGGAGCCGCTGACCCCCGAGGAGATCGCCTCTGGCATCGTCGACATCGAGGAAGAGTGCAAGGACGAGAAGCAGCTCCGCACGGACGCCTTCAACGCCTTCATGAAGCTCACCGAGCGCGACCTCATCTCCGATGAGCCGCTGTTCCGCGAGATGACCCGCTACTACTCCATGTACTTCAAGGGTGGTATGGGTGCCGAGGCCGTCCGCGACCTGCTTGCTGCCATCGACCTCCCCTCCGAGGCCGAGAAGCTCAAGGCCATCATCGCCGACGAGGATTCCCAGAAGCAGAAGCGCGAGAAGGCCGTCAAGCGCCTCGAGGTCGTTGACGCCTTCCTGAAGGGCGGTAACAGCCCCGCGAATATGATTCTGGACGTCATTCCGGTCATTCCGCCCGATCTGCGCCCGATGGTCCAGCTCGACGGTGGCCGCTTCGCCGCGTCCGACCTCAACGACCTGTACCGTCGCGTGATCAACCGTAACAACCGACTCAAGCGCCTGCTCGACCTGGACGCCCCCGCGATCATCGTGAACAACGAGAAGCGCATGCTCCAGGAGTCCGTGGACGCCCTGTTCGACAACGGCCGTCGTGGTCGCCCGGTCTCTGGCCGTGGCGGTCGCCCGCTCAAGTCGCTCGCCGAGGCCCTCAAGGGCAAGCAGGGTCGTTTCCGTCAGAACCTGCTGGGTAAGCGTGTCGACTACTCCGGCCGTTCGGTAATCGTTACCGACCCCAAGCTGCTGCTGCACCAGTGCGGTCTGCCCAAGACCATGGCGCTGGAGCTTTTCAAGCCCTTCGTCATGAAGCGCCTGGTCGAGCTTGGCAAGGTCGAGAACATCAAGGGCGCCAAGCGCGCTATCGACCGCGGTGCCACCTTTGTGTGGGATATCCTCGAAGAGGTCATCGACGGCCGCGTCGTGCTGCTCAACCGTGCACCGACCCTGCACCGTCTGTCCATCCAGGCCTTTGAGCCGGTGCTGGTCGAGGGCAAGGCCATCCACCTGCACCCGCTGGTCTGCTCGCCCTTCAACGCCGACTTCGACGGCGACCAGATGTCTGTCCACGTGCCGCTGTCCAGCCAGGCTCAGGCCGAGGCCCGCGTGCTCATGCTCTCTGCGAACAACCTGCGCTCGCCGGCATCCGGCAAGCCGGTTAACATCCCTTCGCAGGACATGATCATCGGTGTGTACTACCTCACCCAGGTTCGCGAGGGTCTGCCGGGCGAGAACCACGTGTTCTCGAGCTTCGACGACGCGCTGCACGCCTATGACTGCCGCTCCGAGGTCGACATGCAGGCCAAGATCCAGGTCCGCGTGTCCGCTGCCGACGCCAACGTCATCAACGAGGACGGCACCCGTATCTTCCGCGTCAAGAACGGCAAGAACGAGTTTGTCGACTACGACGTCACCGGTAACAAGACCGCGCGCTTCGAGACCTCTATCGGCCGTATCATCTTCAACCGCCAGTGCCTGCCCGAAGACTACGAGTTCATGAACTACAAGATGGTCAAGGGCGATGTGGCCAAGCTGGTTGCCGACTGCTGCGATCGTTACCCCGAGGCCAAGGTCGGCCCGATCCTCGACGCCATCAAGTACTCCGGCTTCCACTACGCTACCCGCGCCGGCCTCACCATCTC
>CABSZR010000053.1 GCA_902482185.1 uncultured Collinsella sp.
TTTTTCAAGCAGAAGACGGCATACGAGATCAGCCTCGGTCTCGTGGGCTCGGTCTATGTGTTCTACGGCTACGTGACGCCTTATCTGGAGCAGGTGCTGGGCATGGATACCGTTCAGGCGAGCACCACACTTATGGCCTATGGCGTGTTCTGCCTGATCTCGAACATCCTGGGCGGATGGATCGACGCGCGCTTTGGCATGAAGGCACTGCTTGTGACGTTTGTGCTGCAGGCTGCGGCGTTACTCGGACTGTTTGCTGTGGGCGGCACCATGCCGCTCGCGCTGGTCTTTGTCTTTAGCTTGGCGCTGCTCATGTACCTGTTCTCGGTGTCGTGCATCACTCACTTTATGGACGTGGCACGCAGCCGCCACCCCAAGTCGATGGTACTCGCAAGTTCGGTTGAGCCCATGGCGTTTAACGTCGGCATCTCGTTTGGCACCGCAGTGGGCGGCGCCGTGGTAAGCAGCATTGGTATTGCGTACGTGGGCGCCGTGGGAGCCGCGTTCTCGCTTGTCGCTTGGGCACTCACACTGGTGACGATTAAGTTGGCTCGCTGGGAGCGCCGTCGTCAATCAGCACAGCCCCGGATGCAGGCATAGGGGCGAACATAGCCCAAGGTGGCGAGCAACCGGTGAAAGCCGTCTCATACGAGTAGTGTTTATCCGCCTGGAAGCTTCAGCAGTGCAATTTCGTGTATTTCAGATACACGTTTTTCTTCGATTTCATGTATCTGGAACACATGAAATCTTGAGCACCCCTGTCTTCGTGGAAAACGTTTTTGCCCGCTTTACATCAGACGGTGGGCGTGAGCTGCGTCATCCTCCACTCTGCGCAGTTGGCTTCATTGGAAAGGGCTGTGTTACAGTGCCACCGCAGGCCGTACGGCCCTGTCTAGAAAGGAAACCCTGTGCAACGCGTTCTTTTTATCTGCCATGGCAACATCTGTCGCTCGACGATGGCTGAGTCGGTGTTTACCGAGCTGGTGCGGCGCGCCGGGCGCGAGACGGAGTTTGTCATCGATTCCGCTGCGACCTCGACCGAGGAGCTTGGCAACCCGCCGCATCATGGCACGGTCGCCAAGCTGCGCGAAGTCGGGATTCCCGTCGTCGCGCACCGTGCCCGCCAGGTGCGTCGCGCGGAGTATGGCGACTGGGACCACATTGTATATATGGATGCTGAGAACGCGCGCGGCCTGCGTCGCATTTTTGGCGACGACCCCGACGTCAAGATTACGCGCTTGCTCGATTGGACCGAGCGCCCCGGCGACGTGGCCGACCCCTGGTACACCGGCAATTTCGACGCCACCTACCGCGATGTACTCGCCGGTTGCACCGCTATGCTTGAGCAGCTGTAGGCGCTCGGGCGGCGCGGACACACGGGCCACGCCATCGGCATAAAACGAGCGTGGATTTTCTCCCACTTTGAGCGTTCGAGTGCGCTCTAAACGGAAGAAAATCCACGCTCGTTATCTCGGTGGGAGAAAATCCACGCTTATGAATCCACGCTTATGAATGTGGCAAAGGTACTGTCCCTTTGTCACATCCGGGACTGGCCCTAGACCGGCTTGACCTCCAACTTTATCCCCTCGGCACAGGAGTCGCCCAAAACATCCGAAAGGGCCCAGGTCGCATATAGCGGCAAATAGAGAACCGCTCCGTTGCGCTCAACGTTGCCTCTCGAGAAAACAATCCCGAG
Organism: uncultured Collinsella sp.; assembly: GCA_902482185.1. Classification (GTDB taxonomy): domain Bacteria; phylum Actinomycetota; class Coriobacteriia; order Coriobacteriales; family Coriobacteriaceae; genus Collinsella. Next base: position 1,697 of record CABSZR010000053.1, read on the forward strand.
CCTTACGCCATATTCAGCCGTATCAAGCACATGACCGAGCGCAGCGTGCGCGTGGTAATAGGAGCCCGATTTAACCTCGATCGGAACAGCCGTCCCATCCGGTCCATCGACCACAAAGTCCACTTCACCGCGCTTTTTTGTCTGATAGTAGTAAAGCTGGCGGTTTTGGGCAGCCAGCTGCTGGGCCACCACGTTTTCGTAAATGCCGCCCAGGTTGGGCTCCTTGCTATCAAGATACGCCGCTTGGGCGACTCCAACGGGGTAGCGCGCCATCAACATGCCCGTATCCGATTGATATAGCTTGAACTGCGATGGTCGTGCCGTCTTGAGCAGGGGCGATTTTGGCTCGGTTACGATATCGGCTTTGAGAGCAACGCCGGCATCGACAAGCCATACAAAATCTCGCTGATACTTCTCGTAGTGCGCCTTAGGGTCAATGGAATTGAGCACGAAGCGCTTGTTTTCGCCCTCGAGCATAATAGGGAGCTGATCGTAGATGCTCTGCGCCTGAAGGGCTCGCCCGCTTGCATACTTGGAGATATCCCGCCGGTACTGTTCGTTGAGCTCTGACTGTAGCTGACGAACAGAGGCAAGGTCGCCCTGCGTGTCAAGGAAACGCTGCACGACCTCCGGCATTCCGCCGACAACGGTATAGGTCCTGAAGTTTGCCATCATCGCGTCATGAATGTAATCAGGAATGGGCCTCTCGCTGATACAGGCGTCACGTATCGTTTGGCGAGCCCCCTCGCTCACCCCGATTGCCCAGCAAAACTCCTCAAAATCGAGCGGGAACATCCTAAGCTCGTGGACATACCCCACGGGATAGGACCTGACGCCCTTGAACTGGGTCCCGAGCATTGACCCCGAAAACGCCCAACGGCACCTCCCGTCCTCAACAAGGAACTTTGCCATCGTCATGATGTCGGGGGCCTCTTGGACCTCATCGATAAACACGAGCGTTTTGCCTGGTGCAATCGACTTTCCCGAAAGAAGCGTCACCCTGCTGATGAAATCATCGGCATTCCGCGCCTCGAGAAGAGCATCTTTTGCCTGGCGGTTTTCCATGAGGTTAAGCTCGATGTAGGTTGCATGGTTGGCTTTGCCAAATGCGCGAATCGAATAGCTTTTGCCAATCTGGCGAGAACCCGTAATGAACAAGGCCTTTTGCTCGGAAGACTTCAGCCAACGCTCCAGCTCTGCCGCTATTTTCCTGCGCAGCATAGGCTCTCCCCTCGGTGTCATCGAATGAAATGCAAAGTTTTATATGCTTGATTATCGATGAAACGCAGAATTTTTATAACCTAAAATCAGATGAAATGCAGAGATTTAGGATTATAAGCAAAAAAGAAGGAGCATCACCGGCGGATGCGACAAAAGAACTGTCCCTTTGTCACATTGCGCTCAACTATTCGTCTACGATCTCGGCAAGCCAAACGTTCAGCGTATCGACCTCGGGGCAGCAGAACTTTGCCGTGCCGGGCTCGTTGCCAGGCACGGTTCCGCCATAGCGCAGGATATCGATATAGGGAAAGCCCACGTGACAGGCCATGGCGCACATCCTGCCGCGGTCCCGGTCGAAGTCGAAGACGTCGCCGGGCTTGTGACCATGGTGACAACGGCACGCACCCAGCTGGTCCACGCAGCTCACGCGGATACGCGGACGCTTGCCACGCGACGCGCCGAGCGGCTTGCTCTCGCCCGCAGGCCTGATGCCGCCCTCGCCGGCGTTACTCATGGTCGATCACATCCAGGCAGGCCTCGATGGGAAGGCCGGCCGATTTGTCCTCTTGGTCGGCATTGCGTTCGATAAGCTCTGCCACCACGCGCATGGCATCGGACGTCGCGCGCTGCAGACTCCAGCCTGCCATAACGCGGCCGACGAGCACCGCCGAGAACGTGTCGCCCGTGCCCGGGAAATAGACCGGAATGAGCTCAAAGGGAATCGTAAAGTACTCCCCCGCCACATGGTCGTAACCAATAACCGCGTTCGTGCCATTGACTACGGCGCTCGTAATGACCACCGACTTGGCACCCAGCTCGCGCACAGCGTCCACAAGGGCGCGGGCCTCATCGGGCGTAATTTGCTCGACGATAGGCGTGTCGGTGAGCAAACAGGCCTCGGTGTAGTTGGGAACCGCGTAGTCGGCGCACTCGAGCAGGTGCCTCATGAGACCGATTGTGGACTCGGGCACGCCCGCATAGAGCTTGCCGTTGTCGCCCATGATGGGGTCAACGAACACCTTGGTGCCCTTTTGCGCACGGCGGTGGCAAAAGTCCGAGATGATGCGCGTCTCTTCCTCGGTCACGATAAAGCCGGTCGAGATGGCGTCGAACTCAAAGCCGAGCTCCTCCCAGATAGCGAGGCTTTGGCGCACGTACTCGGTGGTGTCGTGGATGTAGAACTTGGGATAGTTGAGCGTATCGGACACAAGTGCCGTCGGCAGGTTATGGATACGGTAACCCATGTGCGACAGCACCGGCAGCATGGCGGAAAGCGCGACCTTGCCGTATCCGCACATATCGTTGATCAGCAGCAGCTGAGTGTTCTTCATGAGTGTCCCCCTTGGATCGGGCGCGGCGCAACGGCGCCACAGTGCAACTAAGTGTAGCGCAGGGGACGTTGCGAGCGGAGTCGAGCAGTGCGAAGGGCAAATTGTTGCGGAAAGGTTACGGAAAATGATCCCTTTTCCTCCGTCCCCAAGGGATTGCATGCACCGAAACGGACCGTGGCGGAATCACAGGTTGAGGACGGACAGCGAAAACGTTCCTAAGCGAGCAAGGTGGCGTGAAAGAGGAGGGCATAGGCCTTGTGGCCATGCCCGACGATTGAACGCCAGATTGCCGCTTAGGAGCGTTTGCAGCGTCGAGCGGTTACGGCGTTTGGCAAAACGCCGTAACTTAATAAGTTTGGTACCTTGACATTCATTTCTCATGCTCCTAGATTGGTTAGGCACAAAACAATTCCACTACCTAACTAAAGAAAGGAGCAACACTAATTCATGTGCGATGAACCTCTTAACCTTTGTTCGCACGAGCCCGGCGGTGACCTGTCGCAACCGGTAGACATACCCGAAGCGGTCAGCGCCGAAGACAAACTCGCCAAGCGCATCCTGAGCGGCCTGGGATTTTGCGGCCATTACATGCATTTTCACGGTGGCGGCATATCTGGCAAGGCGCCCATCATCTGCCTGCTGGCCAAGCAGCCCGGCGGCGAGATGTCTCAGCAGGAACTCGGCATGCACTTTGACCTCAAACCGGGGTCGCTTTCCGAGATCCTATCCAAGCTCGAGGTCAACGGCCTCATTGAGCGCAGCCGTAACCCCAAGGATCGACGGCAACTCACCATTCGCCTGACCGAAACCGGCCGGGAAAACGCCCGCATCGACCAGGCCGCCCGCATTCGCTTTAGAGAGCAGGCCTTTAGCGCCCTCACCCACGACGAGCGTGAGCAGCTCGCCGAAATGCTCGAGAAAATCCGCAAAACTTGGGAGGAACTGGATGATTAAAACCCTCATGGGCAGCATCCGCGACTATATGAAAGTCACCGTTGCCACGCCGTTGCTCGTACTTGGCGAGGTGCTCTGCGAGATGCTGATTCCATTTATCACCGCCAACCTGATCGACGCCATCAAAGACGGCGCCACCGTAGCCGAGATGCTTCCCACCGCAGGCTTTTTGGTGCTCATCGCGCTGACGTCGCTTGCTTTCGGTGCCGCTGCCGGCGTCACCTGCAGCCATGCGAGTTGCGGCTTCGCCAAGAACCTGCGTCACGACCTGTTCTACAAGATCCAGACGTTCAGCTTTGCCAACATCGATGAGTTCTCGAGCTCCTCGCTCGTCACGCGCCTGACCACCGACATCAACAACGTGCAGCAGGCCTTTATGATGATCATCCGCATCGCCGTGCGCGCGCCGCTGGTATTGATCTTCGCCTTTACCATGGCATTTATCATGGGCGGCAGCGTTGCCATGGTCTACCTGGTCATCATTCCGCTGCTGGGCTTTGGACTGTTCTTTATCATCTTTAAGGTGCGCCCCATCTTCTCGCGCGTGTTCCACAAGTACGATGCCCTTAACGAGTCCGTCGAGGAAAACGTCACCGGCATGCGCGTGGTTAAGAGCTACGTGCGCGAAGACTTTGAGAAGGAGAAGTTCGCGACCGCCGCGCGCGACGTCCAGATGGACTTCACCCGCGCCGAGAAGCTGCTCGCCTTTAACAACCCCATGATGAATATCTGCGTCAACGGCGCGTTTGTCGTCATCATCTACCTGGGCTCCAAGCTCATCATCACGAGCCAGGGCACGCTGTTCGACGTGGGCCAGCTCTCCTCGATCTTTACCTATGGCTTCCAGATCCTCATGAGCCTGATGCAGCTGTCGATGATCTTTGTCATGGTGACCATGGCCGACGAATCGGCGCACCGCATTACCGAGGTGCTGACCGCCGAGCCCACGATCGTCGATCCCGCCGAGCCCGTGCTCGAGGTTGCCGACGGTTCCATCGACTTTGACCACGTGAGCTTTAAGTATTCCGCGCATGCGAAGCGCCAGGCGCTCGACGATATCGACCTGCACATTAAGAGCGGCGAGACCATCGGCATCATCGGCGGCACCGGCTCGGCCAAGTCCACGCTTGTAAACCTCATCGCCCGTCTGTACGACACCACCGAGGGTACCGTGCGCGTGGGCGGCGTGGATGTGCGCGACTACGACTTGGACGCCCTTCGCCACCAGGTGGCCATGGTGCTGCAGAAAAACGTGCTGTTTAGCGGCACGATTGCCGAGAACCTGCGTTGGGGCGACCCGAATGCCACCGACGAGGAAGTCCGCGAGGCGGCACATCTGGCCTGCGCCGACGAGTTTGTCGACGGCTTCCCCAAGGGCTATGACACCTGGATCGAACAGGGCGGCTCCAATGTCTCCGGCGGTCAGAAGCAGCGCCTGTGCATTGCGCGTGCCCTGCTGCGTCGCCCCAAGATCTTGATCCTGGACGACTCCACCAGCGCCGTCGACACCAAGACCGACGCCAAGATCCGCGCGGGGCTGGCAAGCTATCTGCCCAACACGACCAAGCTCATCATCGCCCAGCGCATCAGCTCCGTGCAGGACGCCGATCGCATCATCGTCATGGAGGGTGGCCGCATCGCGCAGATCGGCAACCACGATGAGCTGCTTAAGACGAGCGAGATCTACCGCGAGACCTTTACCTCGCAAAGCAAGATGTCTGCCGAGGGCGAAGGGGCCGTCGAGGCCGACACCGAGGCATCTGCAACGCAAGCTCAGACCCAGGAAGGAGGCGAGGCACATGAGTAAAGCAACGACCGCCGAGCGCGCGCTCAACCGCAAGGGCGGCACCATGTCGCGCCTCATCAAGACGCTCTTTGGCTTCTACCCCGTGCTTTTGCCCCTCGTCGTCGTCGGCGTGGTGCTCTGCGCCATCATCAACTCCATCGGCGCGACCTTCCTTCAGAGCGCCCTGCAAATTATTGGCGAATCGTGGCAGTCGGGCGATTGGGCGACCGCGCAGCCCAAAATTCTGAAGCTTGTGACCACCCTCGCCTGCATCTACGGCGTCGGCATCCTGTCCTCACTCTTCTGGAACCGCGCCATGGCCATCGTTACGCAGGGCTCGCTCGAGAAGCTGCGCGAGAAGATGTTCAACCGCATGCAGGACCTGCCGATTCGCTACTTCGACACGCACCAGCGCGGCGACATCATGAGCCACTACACCAACGACATCGACACGCTGCGTCAGATGATCAGCCAGTCGCTGCCCAACCTGCTCATGACGACCATCGTCATCGTCACGGTGTTCTTTATCATGCTGTACTACAGCGTGTGGATGTGCCTGGTCATTATTGCCGGCGTCGCCTTTATGACCTTTATGACCAAGCTGCTCGGCTCCAACTCCGCGCGCTTCTTTATTGCGCAGCAGACCGAGCTCGGCGTTGTCGAGGGCCATATCGAGGAAGTCATGAACGGCCAGAAGGTCGTCAAGGCATTCTGCCACGAGTCTGCCGCCGAAGCCGATTTTGACGAGCGCAACGAAAAGCTCTTCGAGGTCTCGCAGAAGGCCAACATGTACGCCAACATCCTCATGCCTATCCTTATGAACCTGGGCAACCTGCTCTACGTGCTGGTCGCACTGGCGGGCGGCATTTTCCTGGCGCTGGGCGTGCCCAACCTGAGCATCTCGGGCATGACGCTGTCCATCGCCGTCGTGGTGCCGTTCCTCAACATGACCAAGCAGTTCTGCGGACAGATCGGTCAGATCTCGCAGCAGATCAACGCCGTGGTCATGGGCCTCGCCGGCGCCGACCGCATCTTTGAGCTCATCGACGAGGAGCCCGAAGCCGACGAAGGCTATGTGACGCTCGTCAACGCGCAGGTGAACCCCGATACCTGGCAGCTCGAGGAGGCCGACCACCACACCGGCATGTGGGCATGGAAGCATCCGCACCGCGCGACCGGCGAGATCGAGTACGTGCCGCTGCGCGGCGACCTGGTCATGGACAACGTGGACTTTGGCTACACGCCCGACCACGAGGTGCTGCACGGCGTGTCCGTGTTTGCCAAGCCGGGCCAGAAGGTCGCGTTTGTCGGCGCCACCGGTGCCGGTAAGACGACCATCACCAACCTCATCAACCGCTTCTACGACATCGCCGACGGCAAGATCCGCTACGACGGCATCAACATCAACAAGATCCACAAGCCGGACC
>CABSZR010000054.1 GCA_902482185.1 uncultured Collinsella sp.
CCCCTACGCCGCGGCCAAGGAGCTCGTAGACACCTGGCAGCAGGCATAGGCATAAGCCGAGCAGTTGCTCCGCGGCCCCATAACTTCAGCAATGGAAAACGCATCCCAGTTTGGACGTCCATTCTGGGATGCGCTTTCCGCTGAGCACGCGGCAGTTTGCCCTACTCTGCCAGATATGCCTCCAGTGCCGGCAAGGTCGCCTCCGCATCGCGGCGACCAATCTGGTAGATGCGTTCAAGTTCATCGGGCTCGCGACACAGCGACGGCACCTTCACCGATTCGCTCGGCCGCACCACAAAGATCTCGCCGGCAGCCTCGCGACGTGCCAGGTCATCGAGCGTGGTATTGTAGACCTCATGCCGATGCTCAAGCGCTGCGACAAACTCCGGATAGTGACGGAACACGCGTCGCAGCATGGGCATCACGCTGTTGGGCTGCTTCACAAAGCCCGCTGGCTGCGTGAGTACCACGATATTGCGGTCATACCCCTGCGCAAACAGCCATGCGCTGGGAATAGAATCAGCCACGCCACCATCCAGATACTTATGCCCGTCAATAGCAACGGGACGCGTCGCCACGGGAATTGCCGACGACGCCCGGATCCACTCGATATCGCGCTCGTCGCCATACGGCAGATCGTGATAGACGGCCTTGCCCGTCTCGATATCGGTACACACGCACGTAAACCGCATGGGGCAGGCGCGATATGTCTCCAAATCGATGGGATCGCGCTCGATGGGCACCTCGTGATAGGCAAAATCGGCATTGAACATGTCGCCGGTTCGCAACCAGCTCGTCACGCTCGCATAGCGCTTATCGGCACAATAGGCTTTGTTGTAGCGAATGGCGCGGCCGATCTGGCGCGATTTAAAGTTGTAGCCAAACGCCGCGCCCGCCGAGACACCCACCATATGGTCGCAAGTTAAGCCATGCTCCATCCATACGTCGAGCACGCCCGCCGTATACATGCCGCGGTAGCCGCCTCCCTCGAGTGCCAGCCCCACCGTGCGCGTCGTATTTGACTGTGCCATGCGACCATCTCCGTCCCCGCAAATTCAAACGGAACAAGTATACCCGTCAACATATATCGTCTCAGTCGCATTTTCATCGAACATCGCATCGTCGCGCCACCGCCTGTCGAACAATAGCCGCCCACAGCATGTGCACCCATATCCCCGCACTCGAGGAAAGCGGCTTTATGGTGACGCTCGACAAGCACATTTGGCAGATTGCGCCCGTCGACGGCGATCAAGGCCGCAGCACGCAGATCATTTCATCGATGCTCGAGATGGCGCAGTCGCTCCATCTGCCCGTCGTGGTCGAAGGCGTCGAGACAAATGAGCAGGCGAACGTGCTACGGCAAATGGGCGCCCGCGACGCTCAAGGCTTCCTCTACTACCGCCCCATGCCAGCGAAGGATTTTGAGGCATTGCTCGATGGTGGCAATAACAACTGATACGCTCGCGCGCAAAACACCACCGCCGAAGGGGGAATTTGCCTCCATTAGTTAACTTATATCCCCAATTCAAACCGAATTGGGGATATGATACAAACCGCTGTTCCGCCCAAGGAGGTTATCCATCATGAACGAATCATATCGCCTGGGCGAGCAATCGATTATTGCCTATCTTCAGCGACTTGCGAATGGCATCTCGACCGCCGAACTCGATGTTGCCGCGCTGCCTGCTGAGCTGCGCGCCGTTGGCGAGCAACTGCAAAAGACGCATGCCATCCTGCAACAAGAGCGCCGGCTGCTTGAGAGCAACGCCTATATCGACCCGCTCACCAACTTGGGCAACCGCAACGGATTCGACCGTCATGTCGAGCAACTCTGGCACAAAGGCGACCCCTTCACCTGCGCCTATATTGACATCGACCATCTCAAACATTGCAATGATAGGTTTGGCCACGCCGAAGGCAATCGCTATATTCTGAGCATCTGCCGCACGCTCTCCGAAACCATGGAGCACGATGAAATGCTGTTCCGTATCGGTGGAGACGAGTTTGTGCTCATCTCGCTCTCCGCAAACGAGACTGAACTCGAGCAGCGCTTGGAGCAGATACGCGCCGGGCTGGTCGAGGCGAGCTCAGGTGGCAAGGCGCCCATGATCGGCAGCTTTAGTTTTGGCTGCTCGCGCGTCGATCCACTTGCCGGCGACACGCGTCGCCAGATGACGATGGATGCCGATCGCAAGATGTATCGCTATAAGCTTATGCATCGTGTGCAGCAACCGAAAGACAGTGACGCGCCGCAACGCCCAATCGTCGATCAGCTTCCCTGCAACGACCGGGTGTTCCAAGCGATCTCCATGAGCTCCGAGACGCGCTATCCGTTCATCCTTAACCTCGATACTGGAGAATCGCAATGGTCGGTTAACGCCGTGCGCGATTTTGACCTGCCCTCCCAGCACCCTTTTAACTCACTCGACATGTGGCTCGCCCGCGTTCATCCCGAGGACCGCGACAACGTACGCGCCGAGCTCGACATGGTGATAAACAGCACGTGGCACTTCCACTACATGCAGTATCGCGTAATGGATGCCACCGGAACGTACGTGCTTTGCGACTGCACGGGCTACCGCTTGGACGGCACCGATACCGAGCCCAGCATGTATGTGGGCATTATCGTCAACCGAAGCCTAGCGGATACGACCGACTCGGTAACGGGCCTGGGCGATGTCCACGCACTGGTCAACGCTATTGGAGAGATGCGCCACGTGCCGCACGAGGCAGGCTTTATTGCCATTAAGGTCGACGATATCGCCGAGGTCAATGCCCGCTTTGGATTCGATGCAGGCGACCGCGTGCTCGCCGAAAGCGCCGCCTGCCTCATGGATTGTTCGCGCGGCAAGGGCCGCCTGTTCCGCTCGACGGGGCCGATGTTCGTGGCACTCTTCGATGAGCTCGGCCCCGAGGCGATCGACGAGATCGCAAGCGACATCGAACGGTTCCTGGGTTCTCCCGTGCTCATCGGCTCGCTTGAATATCAGCCGCCCATTCGCGTGGCCACGCTCCATCTGGACGGCGTCGACCGTCAGCCCGTTTCCATTTTGAACGAGCTCAAAGCGTTGCTTAAAGAGGCACCGCAAGTACCGGGCACCAAGCTGGACTAGCGTTGTGGGGCGCGATGTGAAACACAAGCCGTTTCACATCGCGCCCCACGTCATCTACCCTCTCGTGCGATAATCCTCCGCAGAAGTCACCGACAGCAGAGGGAGTTTGTGATGAAGGTTCTTTTGGTCAATGGCAGCCCCAAGGCAAACGGCAACACTGCCCGCGCACTCGCCGAGATCGCAGAGCAACTTGATGCCGAAGGCATTGATACCGAGGTGTTTCAGCTGGGCGCCAAGCCCATTCGCGACTGCATTGGCTGTGGCCAGTGCGGCAAGCTCGATTGCCGCTGCACCTTTGACGACGACGTGGTGAACGAGCTCATCGCTGCCGCCGAGCAGGCAGATGGCTTTGTCTTTGGCTCCCCCGTCTACTATGCGCATCCCAGCGGACGCATCCTCTCGGCTCTCGACCGCGCATTCTATGCCGGCGGGCATGCCTTTGAGCACAAACCCGGCGCCGCGGTCGCCGTCGCCCGTCGCGGCGGCACGTCGACCACCTTCGATGTGCTCAACAAGTACTTCACCATTAAGCAAATGCCCGTGGTTGCTTCCACGTACTGGAACAACGTGTTTGGCGCCATGCCGGGCGAGGCCGCCCAGGACGCCGAGGGCCTGGCCACCATGCGCAACATCGGCAAGAACATGGCCTGGCTCCTGCATTGTATCGAGGCAGGACAGGCCGCCGGCATCGAAGCACCCGAAGCCGATCGCGAGCGCACCAACTTCATCAGGTAGAACGGCGGAACAAATACATGAACGTGCAAATTTTTGGCACCAAGAAGTCCTTCGACACCAAGAAGGCACAGCGTTATTTTAAGGAGCGCCGCATTAAGGTGCAGTTTATCGACCTTAAGGAAAAGGAGATGAGCAAGGGCGAGCTCACGAGCGTGATGCAGGCGGTCGGCGGTATCGACAAGCTGCTCAACCCCAAAGCCAAGGACGAGGAAACGCTCGCACTCATCCAGCACCTCACCTCTAGCCAGCGCTTCGACAAGCTACTCGAGAATCAGCAGGTCTTGGCCGAGCCCATCGTGCGCAACGGCAAAAAGGCCACCGTCGGTTATTGCCCCGATGTATGGGGAGCCTGGGAGTAGCCTGTGTTATTTGCCGGCGCGTGGGTATAAGAGCAGGCGTTTGGCATATGATTCAACTGTAAGCCATGTCTAACAAAGGAGGGCACATGCCCAACAAACCCGTAAAGATCATCATGCTTACCGGCTACCTCGGTGCCGGCAAGACCACACTGCTCAACCACATCCTCGCTAACGACGGCGGCATCCGCGCCGCCGTGATCGTCAACGACATCGGCGAGATCAACGTCGACGCCAGCCTTATCGCCGACGGCGGCCTTTCCGAGACCGACGACCTCATCCCGCTCACCAACGGCTGCATTTGCTGCACGCTTTCGGACGACCTTGCTAACCAGCTGCAGGGCATCGCCGATTCGGGCAACTTCGATTACATCATCATCGAGGCCTCGGGCATTTGCGAGCCTATCCCCATCGCCTACACCATCTCGAGCTTCTGCGACGAGGCCAAGGTGGGCGGCGAGCCTAAGCTCGCGCTCGACAACATCGTGGCCGTGGTCGACTGTGCCCGCATGTACGACGAGTTCAACGGCGGTCGCGACCTGCTGGCTGAGGATATCGACGAGGACGACATCGAGAGCCTGCTCATCCAGCAGATCGAGTTCTGCTCCACGCTGATCCTCAACAAGACCGATACCGTGAGCCCTGAGCAGATCGCCGAGCTCAAGGCCATCGTGCGCAGCCTGCAGAAAGACGCCGTGATCGTCGAGGCCCAAAACGGCGAGGTCCCCATGGAGGAGCTGCTCGATACCGACCGCTTCGACTTTATGCGCGCCTACAACTCCGCCGCTTGGATCGAGGCCATGGAGCATCCCGAGGAGCACGACGACCCCGAGGTGCTCGAGTACGACATCGAGACCTTTGTGTACTCGCGCCGTAAGCCGTTTGACCTGCAGAAGTTCACCGATTTTGTTGAGCAGGAGTGGCCCGACGAGGTCATTCGCGTCAAAGGCCCGCTGTGGCAGACCGGCGATCCGGACATGTGCTACATGTTTGAGCAGGCCGGCCACCAGATGCGCCTGATGGAGAACGGCCTGTTTGTCGACTCGGCGCCCGAGGGCGAGAAACAGAAGATCATCGACGAGAACCCCGAGATCATGCAGATTTGGGACGACGAGACGGGCGACCGTATGACGAGCCTGTGCATCATCGGCCGTCACATGGACAAGGATGCGCTCATCGCCTCCCTCGATGCCTGCCTGACCGACTGGCACCGCGCCTAGGTTTATCCAAGCGGGTATTTTTCCGCTTACGTAACCGCCAAACCACCACGAAGGTGCCCTTCGTGGTGGTTTTTCGTTCTGAGCCAAGGAGATTCATGTTCAACATTGTGCTGTATGCGCCCGAGATTCCGGCCAATACGGGCAATATCGGCCGCACCTGCGTGGTTACCGGCACCCGCCTGCATCTGGTGGAGCCGCTGGGGTTTTCGCTCGACGACAAGACGGTACGTCGCGCCGGCCTGGGCTACTGGCAAAACTTGGACGTGACGACCTATGCCAGCTGGGAGGATTTCCTTGCGCGTAACGGCCTCTCCCCTACCGACGAGCGTCTGCATCTGCTGACCAAAAAGGCGCGCAGGACCTATGCGCAAAGCACCTACCGTGACGGTGACTACTTGGTCTTTGGCAGCGAGAGCTCGGGCATTCCCGAGCCACTGCTTGCCGCGGCGCCCGAGCGTTGCGAGCGCATCCCGATGCTGCGCGATTGTGACTCACTCGACAACGCCGAGGCCTGGGAAGCCCACGATGAATCGCTCGGGCATACCCAGGACAGCCACGAGGCCATCCTTCAACAGGATATCTGCGGCAACTTCGTCAATCCGGACGACTACCGCATCAGCGCCCTCAACCTCTCCAACAGCGCCGCCATCGTCCTCTACGAAGCTCTGCGCCAAACAGGCTTTCCGGGAATGTGACAAAGGGACTGTCTCGTTGTCATATCGGACAATTGTCACATTGACACCCTTCAAACGAGATCAGAGATGCCCGCTATTGCAACGTAAGGCATCGCGATAGCGGGCATTCAGCTGAATCAGTAATTTGATTTCAAAGGTAGATATTAATCTTCGAATTCGACATTGACCCTTACGTCTGGACCACAGAACGTCGACACCTGCTTTTTCACCAGTTTTACTGCACGTTCATCAGATTTTTCCAGCATGCCACTTTCTTGAACCTTTTGCCTCTGGTCCTTATCAGCCTGCTGAAGCAATTTATTTAAATCGTCCGTACTGACCTGATTCCAATTAAGAAAACCATTGTCCTCAACGTATTTTTTAAGCGAGTTCGGATCCGTTGACAACGTCACGATCTCGGAATGCGGAAGCGTAACATTAACAGATTTTATTACCGACTCGTTGTTTTTCGAACGATGGACTTTGACCTTCAGGTTCTCATCGTCTACGTTCAAGCCGATATCCGCCTTACCATCGATGGTCGCTACATATCGCTTAGTAGTAAATGGGTTGTTAAAACCAAACGGATTCCCCGCATCGTCAATATATAGAACCTGAGTAAAATCGTATTCGTAGGTAAGCAACTTCGTTACCGGCTTAATTTCTTCCCGAATCGAATCATCGCTTATAACGGTCTGATCGCGCGTCAACCACAGGTACACGCAGCCGCCGCAAGCTGCAATCAAGCCTAACGCCAATAGGGCGACAATTATCTTCTGGCCAATTGTTTTAAACGGATTGGAAACGCTCATTTAGCCCTTGTCCTCCAGTTGTCCTCAGGGTAATTACGGACTCAATTCATTTATATTGGGTTTTGATGTCAACCAATTCAGAAAGGAAGGACTTAAATCCAACATAATATAAATACACATTCATACGTTAATTTAATACCTATTCTGCTGCACGTAACTTTAGAAAGATTGGGGCACAGACCATAGGCCGGCACCCCAATCCATACATAGGCATCATAACGCGTTGATCATTCGATCATATGCCCACGTTAATCAACTGAAACGCTGACGTCCATCCGCTGATCTCGGTCGCTATATCCAATCATCAGTTCCCGTCCCTTTTTATCCTTTGCGCAAAAACTGCTGTCATACGAATATTCGATGTCCTTGTATCCCTTTTTCTTGCAAGCTTTGATGTATTTGTCGTACCCATCATGATCGATGCCAAATGCGACAAACGAAAGGCAGTCTTTTTCGTCTAACGACGTATAAACGATAGGGCAGTCAGGCTTCGGCAAGGATTTTGCAAGGGCTTTTGTTGGCCAGTCATACGCCTTGACACCGCCCTTTGATGAAGTCGTATAGGTTTTCGACTTGAAACTATAGTACTCGAGATATATCTTTCCATCGCCGCCTAGATAGGCAATAGTCGCCACTGAAGGCTCCATCAGGTCATATTGATTCTGCTGGGCATTGGCGACATAGTCACCATGGGTAATGCACGGAACGCTATCAACCGATTCTCGCTTCTCGACGATTCGCTGGCTATCCGCCGTTATTTTCAGCGTTGAATAATCGTGCGCAGCCTCTTCCTCATCAAAAACGTCAGTAAACAGAAGTTTCTGTTCGTCGGTCAACTCCCCTTTCGGCTCAAACTGAATAGTGAACTGAGCAATATCGAAGCTCGATTTATTGTCATATTCAAATGTCATCATCTCGACGCCATCAACAACGCCTTCTGAGACACTCCAATTTAGTTGATCGATTTTTACTGAATCCTTCTTACCTGGCTTTGGCTTCTTTCCGCTTTTCTTAGTCGTTGCAAATGCGCATGTCGGACTCCAGCCGCGACCCGTAATTCCGAGTGGTAGAGAAATGCCGATTAGCGCCGCCGCGCTAAAAGCCAGAACTGCCGTAAATAACTTTTTCTTCATTACATATCCCTTGGTAGTCGTTTAACCTCCCTCTCGTCAAATAGCAGACGAATTGGCGACGCAGTGGCACTATTTGATTCAAGGGCGTGAACTGGATAAACATCGAGGGAAGGAGTGGGCCCTGTGCAATAAACTCCCCTCGTCAAAATGTCTAGCTAAAGAGGACGGGCAGACGGCGAACGGTCATATCCGTTCGCGTCCGCCCGTCTCCAACGATCAAACGTCGATGCGCTAACGTTCAAAAGCATTGCGGCCTCTTGTCTCGTAACCTCACCTCCTTCGAATGATTTGATGACATCGCGGTAGCTA
>CABSZR010000055.1 GCA_902482185.1 uncultured Collinsella sp.
ACCTCCGAGTAACGGGCGCAGGGGTTAACAAAGTCAATCGCCGTAATGGCCAGGCCTTGAATCTCAAGATTCGAAGCGCATGTCTCTAAATCAGAAACATCTGCTTGGACATCACCGCGCCAGTCCCGATATTCTGCGAGCCTTGACGAAACCGTTCCAGGCATCTCCGCGAGCCCGGGGACGATCAGCTCGTCGATATTGCTCTCGCACTTAGACATGAGCCTCCCCTCCCTCGCAGAAAAACGGAATGATCAGATCGTCAAAGTCCTGAATCTCCTCGTGGCCAAAGCCCTCAAAGAACTCGCGTCGCTTCTCACAGGCCAGATTGTTGTAGACCGCAAACTGCGTCGCCGGCGGACAGACGATATCGGCTGTGCCCGTGCCAAACAGCACGGGGCATTTGACCATGGGGGCAAAGTTCTTGGAATCGAAGTACGCCAGTTTGGCATAGGCCTCCTCAATACGAGTCGAGTCCTCGTCAAACCAACGCGACCAATAACGCAGGCCTTCATAAGCGATATCGTCGGCATCCAGATCCCAAACAAGGCGGAAATCCGACAGGAAGGGATAGAGGATGGCAGCGCGATTGATAAGCTCACTATTAAGCGCGCAGGTCGCAATGCCCAAACCGCCGCCCTGCGATGCGCCGTTCACAAATACGCGGGAAAGATCGATGCCCTCGAGCTCGCGAACAATACGGCACAGAATGCGGATATCCTGGTGCAAGCGGACATAGTAAAGATTGGCCGGGTCGCCGTCGATACCGGCGACGATATGCCCAGCAACCGTCGTGCCTTCAAATCCACCAATATCCTCGGAGGGGCCACCCTGGCCAGGACAATCGAGAGCGATGAGTGCCATGCCCATGCCCGCAAACGACGCCTGCTCAAACCAGCTGCGGCTCGCACCCGGATATCCATGGAACTGAAGCACCAGCGGCATGGGCTCCTCCGAGACGGGCTTGAGGTACTTGGCATGCAGGCGTGCACCACACATGCCGGTATACCAGAGGTCGAAAAACCGACAGGTCGCGGAATCCGCAACCGAAGCCGCCTCAATCGCATAGTCGAGCTCGACGGCGTCGGCCTCGGCCATGCGGTCCTTCCAAAAGAGATCGAAATCCAATGGACGGGGCATAGCGCCTCGATATTCACCAAATTGCTGTTGTAGCTCCTGAGCACTTGGCATGGCTCGTGAACCCAACCTTTCGAAATCGCAACGGAGGTGCGCCCGGCAAGGGAACCGGGCGCACGGGAGGGAAAGCGAGGCTACTCGCCGAGCTTGGGATGCAGCAGCGACGGCGCAGCGCCGAGCAGCATCTTGGTGTAGGGGTCCTGAGGGTGCTGGAAGACCTGCTTGGCCTCGCCCTGCTCGACGATCTTGCCGCCATTCATAACGATGATGTCGTCAGAGATATAGCGGACCGTCTGGATGTCATGGCTGATGAACACCATGGCCAGGCCGAGCTCCTTCTTAAGGTCGGTCAGCAGGTTCAGAATCTGCGCGCGGACCGAAACGTCCAGAGCCGAGGTGGGCTCGTCGGCGATGATGGCATCGGGGTTCAGCGACAGGGCGCGCGCAATTGCGACGCGCTGGCGCTGGCCGCCCGAAAGCTGGCCGGGAAGAACCTCGGCGGCGGAGCTGGGCAGACCGGTGAGCTCCAAGAGCTCCTTGACGCGCTTCTCCTGCTCGGCCTCGGTACCCAGGTTGTGGACGCGCATGGGGTCGAGCAGTTGCTCGCGAACGACCATGCGGGGGTTGAGCGCCGTGGCCGGGTTCTGGAACACGACCGAGATGACGCGACCCATGTGGCGACGGTCCTCGGCGGTACGTTTGGTAACGTCCTTGCCCTTAAAGTAGACCTTGCCGCTCGTGGGGGCCTGCAGGCCGCACATGACGTTGGCGGTGGTGGACTTTCCGCAACCGGACTCGCCGACGATGCCGATGGTCTGTCCGGGCATGAGCTTAATCGTTACACCCTGGACGGCGTGAACCAGGTTGGGGTGCAGAATCGAGCCGGTACGGGTCCTAAAGGTGACGTGGACGTCATCAAGGAAGATGATCGGCTCGACGCCGTTGACTGCGGTCTCGCTCATCTACATCACCTCCGCGTGAGGGGTCAAACCATTTGCCTTGAGCACCTCGTCGGGGAGCTCGGAATAGAAGTGCTCGGTGCCGGGCACGCGCTTGAAGACCGGACGGGTGTCCAGGCCAATGCGCGGATGGCTCGAGCGGGGTGCGAAGCGATCGCCCTTGGGGAAATCGCGCGGGCTCGGAACGGCGCCGGGCACCTGGTGCAGGCGGCCCGAACCGCTCTCGATGGACAGGACGGAACCCAGAAGGCCGCGGGTGTACTCGTGAATCGGGTTGGTGAGCAGCTCCTTGGTGGGCGCCTGCTCGATAACCTGGCCGGCGTACATAACCGTGATGTTATGAGCGACCTCGGCGACCAGTGCCAGGTCGTGCGAAACGAAGATCATGGCAAAGCCGAGCTTGGCCTGAAGATCGTTAAGCAGCTTGATGACCTGCTTCTGGACGGTAACGTCCAGAGCGGTCGTGGGCTCGTCGCAGATGACCAGTTTGGGGTCGCGGGTAAGGGCCATAGCGATCAGAACGCGCTGACGCTGACCACCGGAAAGCTCATGCGGATAGCTCTCGAGCGTACGCTTGGGGTCGAGGCCCACGAGCTCCAGGAGCTCCTCGGCGCTACGGGTACCGCCGCGCTTGGTGAGCTGCTTCATCTGGGCGGAAATGAGCATGGAGGGGTTGAGCGAGGACAGGGCGTCCTGATAGACCATAGCGATATCGGTACCGCGCAGGCCGAACCACTCCTTCTTGCTCATCTTGAGCAGGTCGCGGCCCTCCCAGAGAACCTCACCGGAAAGATGCTCGTCATCGTCGGTCAGGCCCATGATGGCCAGCGTGGTGATGGACTTACCGCAGCCGGACTCACCGACCAGGCCCATGGTCTGGCCAGGACGGACATCAAAGTTGACATGATCGACGACGTTGATATCACCGTGGTGCTCAAACTGGATGCAGAAATCACGGACCGAAAGGATCGGCTCAACGGACTCATCGGGCACATGGCGGTCGTTACGCTTGAGCTCGACATCGCGCAGGGCGCCAAGACGGGCGGACAGGGACTGAGCCTGCTCCTTGTAAGCGCGAACAGGGTCGGAGACCAGCAGGTCGGCCTCGCGGCGCTTGGAGGAGTCGGTCGGATCCAGGGCGGCGGAGGGAGCAGCGGCCATGGCGTCGGTAATGCCCTCGGAGAGGATGTTGAGCGCCAGGCAGGTGATCATGATAGCCAGACCCGGGAACAGCGCCTGCCACCAACGGCCAGCGAGCACGCCACCGCGGGCGTCGGCGAGGATGTTGCCCCAGGTAGCGGTGGGCTCCTGGATACCAGCGCCGATGAAGGTCAGCGAGGCCTCGAAGATGATGGCGTCGGCGACCAGGGTAACGGTGAAGACCATGATCGGGGCGATGCAGTTACGCAGAACATGCTTGATCAAAATCCACGGAGCCTTGGCGCCGGAAACGATGACCGCGCGGACATAGTCCTCGCCGTACTCGGACACGATGTTGGCGCGCACGATACGGGCAATCTGCGGAGTATACATAAAGCCAATGGCGAAGATGATCGACGGCACGGAATTGCCCAGGATGGAGACGAAGACGGCAGCGAGGGCGATGCCCGGGATGGACATGATGATGTCCAGGATGCGCATGATCGCCTCGGAAACGGACTTGCGCGAAACCGCCGCGAGGGCGCCCACGACCGAGCCGCAGACCAGAGCCATGGCAGTAGCACCGAAGCCGATGATCAGCGAGTAACGGCCACCGTAAAGCATACGCGACAGGATGTCGCGGCCCTTATCGTCGGTACCGAAGATAAATCCATTGCCGGGAGCCTGGCGAGCAGTGAAAATCTCGACCGGGCTATAGGGGGCAAGAAGGGGCGCCAGAATCGCGGTCAGGGCGACCAACACCAGCACGACGGCGGCAATCTTAGAAGACAGCGTCATCTTCTTCCAGCCACCGAGCTTGAGCCCCTTGGAGGCAGCCTTCTCGAGCTGCTCGGTTTGCTTCTCTCGAATCTTTACCATAATCTACACCGTCCTGATGCGCGGGTTGATGAGCAGGTAGAGCATGTCAACCACGATGTTGATGATGATGAAGGCAAGAGCAACGACGATGACGACGCCCTGAACCAGGTTCGCCTCGTTGCCCTGAACGCCCTGCAGAATCGCAGTACCCATGCCGGGGAGGTTGAAGATGACCTCGATGACGACGGCGCCGCCCATAAGGTAACCGATCTTAAGACCGAGGGTGGTGACCGGGGTGATCAGCGCGTTGCGCAAAACGTTGATGCCGACGACGACCTTCTCGGGAACGCCGGCGCCACGGGCCATGCGGACGTAGTCCTTGTCGAGCTCCTCGACCATGGCGGTACGCACGATACGAGTCATCTGGCCCGTCAGCGGGAATGCCAGGGCGATAGCGGGCATGATCATACGTCCCAGATAGCCAGCCGGGTTGGTGGTGAAGTGAGGCAGAGCACCCGATGCCGGGAGCACCTTAAGGTAGGAAGAGAACAGCAGGATCAACAGGACGGCAAGCCAGAACGACGGGGTTGCCAAGCCGGCGATGGAGAAGACGCGGATCACTTGGTCCGGCCATTTATCGCGATACAGTGCCGCGATGACGCCGAGCAAAAACGAGACGACCGCGCCGATGGCAAGACCGATGAAGGTCAGCTGCATCGTGACGGGCAGGGCCGTGGAGATGCGCTTGGCAACGGAGTTGCGAGCAGCACCATAGGTGCCCATATCACCATGGATCAAATCGCCCATATAGCGCACGTAGCGCACGGGCCAGGGGTCGTCCAGACCATACTTCTCATGGTACTCGGCAACCGCCTCGGGCGAGGCACCGTCACCCAACGCCGTATAGGCGGGGTCGGTCTTGGAGAACGACATAAGGAAGAACACCAGGACGGTGACGCCCAATGCCATGATCGGCAGCGCCACGAGACGCCTTCCAATCAAACGTAGAAAGTTGTTCACGTTCTCTCCCCTTTCTTTTGTCGGTAGGACCAACTGGTATATGAGTATGGATACTCATTACAAGACCCGAGCGACATCGAGGCCGCCCGGGTCTTTGTTTCAACTATGAGGACGTTGCCTTACGACCGACGCCCCACATATGACTCAAGCGAGTCTTAGGCCTTGACGGTCGCGACGCCCCTGAAGGACATGCTCGTCGTGCCGATGCCCTTGAAGCCATCGAGGGCCTCGCCGTTGGGCGCGGTGGACGGATCGTCCCAGGAAGCGGAGACGGTCTTGACGTGGACAACGGGGTACAGAACGGCGTTGTCGGCGATGATGTCGAAGCACTCGTTCCACTTCTTCTGCTGCTCGTCGCCCTCGGCGGCAAGAGCCTCGTCCATGAGACCGTGGAGCTTCGCCCACTCAGCGGAATCCTTCCACGGGCAACGGGTCTGCATCCAGACGTTGTCGCCATACCACCAGTTGAGCAGCAGGTCGGGATCGGCGCCGAAGCAGGACGGATCGCCAGGAGCGAGAAGGATATCGTAGGCCTCGCCGCCGTCGATGGCAGCGTAGGTGGCCGGCGAGGTATCGGTCTGGATGGTCACATCGAAGCCGAGGGCGTCGAGGTCGTTCTTGACCTGAGCGGCCATGCCCTTGATCTGCTCGTTGTCGGTAGTGCGCAGGGTGATGGCGCCCGGGGTGATGCCAGACTCTTCGATGAGCTTCTTGGCCTTCTTGGCGTCAGTCTTGTACACCGTGGAAGCCTCATGATAGTTGGTGAAGCTCTTGGGCAGGTAGCAGCTGGCAGCGGTGGCAAGGCCGGCGAAGGTGTTGGTGATCATCTTCTCGGTGTCGAGCGCGTACATGACGGCCTGACGGACCTTGACGTTGTTCCAAGGCTCCTTGGCGACGTTGAACATGATGAAGCGGGTGCCGAAACCCTGAACGTTATCGATCTTGCAGCCAGCGCTCTCGAGCTGGTCGACGGCGTCAGCGGTGACGAGCTCCATAACGAGCGTGGAGCCCTCCTGCTGAGCGGTAACGCGAGCGGTGGGGTCGGTCAGGATGCTGTACTGGATCTTCTTATCCTCGGCAGCATACTCACCGTTGTACTCGGGGTTGGGAACCAGGGTGATCTCGGTATCGGAGATAGAGTCGTACATCCAGGGGCCGGAACCGATCGGCTGCTTGGCGCGATCCTCCTCGGCCTGGGTAGCCGGGGTAACGCGGATGATGGCCAGACGATCCTTGAGCAGGGAGAAGTTGGGGACCTTGGTCTTGACCGTTACGGTGCTGGCGTCCTTGGCCTCGATGGACTCGAAGGGCTGGAAGAACGGAGCATAGGTAGCGGAAGCGGCGCAAGCGGTGTAGGAGGCAACGACATCGTCAGCGGTGACCTCGGTGCCATCGGAGAACTTGGCGCCCTTGCGGATGGTGACCTCGAAAGTGGTGTCGTCCACAGACTTGGGATCGTCGGTGGCGAGCTCGTTGAAGGTGCTGTAGTCGTGGTAATCGATGCCGTAGAGGCCCTCGACGACGTGCCAGTTAGCACCCAGGCCCACAGCGGAGCCGGTGCTGGCGGGGTCGAAGCTGGACGGAGCGTAAGCGGAACCAGCGGTGATCACGCCGCCGCCACGGTTAGCGGAATCGGTGGAACCGGAAGCGGAACCCTCGTCGCTAGAGCTGCCACCGCAGCCGGTGAGACCAAGCCCTGCGACAGCAGCGACGCTGCCGGTGAGGCCGAGGAACGAACGCCTGGACATACCCTTGTTGATGATGGCCATGTCTTCTCCTATCAATAGAGAATCTTACTCGGGAGCACCTAGACTTGCCCCCGCGCAACTTGCGGACGATATATACCTTACCTACCGACGAACCCAACTGAGGTGCCGCGCTCGGCGACCGATACATACATACGCTTGAACGGTATTTACTACCGTTCACCGAATTCATTGACAAACGATTCGCCAGACAGTATGTATCGACGAGGTGAGATATCAGTCTTCGTCAACCCGCAGGATAGCAGGGTTTTCGCTTGGGTTAGTCAAACGTTTTAGCGTTAATAAAACCCGAAACCAGCAGGCAATCATGGCGAAATAAATGGTTGAAAATCGCGCAATCATGTATATCAGTTGTTTGGCTCGTGTTTAGCTATCGGAATGGCCAGCCGCCGCCTCGGCGCGCTCGGCATTCCACGCAACGAGCGCCTCGTGGACCGCCTTGGCAACATCGGCAGGTATGCCGCGAACTTCCGCGATCTCTTGCTCGCTCGCCGCGCGCAAACGCTTCATCGAGCCAAAATGGCGCATAAGGGCACGTTTTCTGGTGGGTCCCACGCCTGGAACGTCATCGAGTACCGAAACCGTCATGGCTTTATCGCGCAACTCGCGATGGAACGTGATGGCAAAACGGTGCGATTCATCGCGAACCTGTTTAATTAGATAGAGCGACGCGGACCCGGTCGGCAGCACGACGGGAGTCTCGTCCCAAGGCACGAAAACCTCCTCATCGGCCTTTGCCAAGCCACAAACTGGTATATCGAGCCCAAGAGCCTCAAGTTGCTTGATCGCAGCGGTCAATTGCGGCTTGCCGCCGTCGACAACGAGCAAATCAGGGCGCGAGCCAAAGCGCTCGTCGGCCATGCGCTCGGGAGCATAGCGACGCCCCAGAACCTCGGACATCGATACGAAGTCGTTCGCCTCGTCCAACTCGGCCTGAATTTTAAAGCGACGATACTGGCCCTTGTCGGCACGGCCGTTGGTAAATACCACCATCGAAGCGACGGTAAAGGTGCCGTGCAACGTCGAGATGTCGAAACACTCGATGCGCAACGGCGGCGCAGGCAGCGCCAGCGCACTTTCGAGCTCCAGGAGCGCCTGATTGGTGCGATCGTCAGCATACCCCGTGCGCATCATGTAGCGCATGAGGGCATGGCGCGCATTTTTGGAAGCCATATCGAGCAGGCGGTGCTTTTCGCCGCGCTGCGGCCTATGGAGATGGCAAGAGCGTTCGCGCTTGGCCGCAAGCCACTCCCCCAACGCTTCGGCATCCTCAAGCTCGACAGAGAGATTGATCTCGGCTGGAATATCAGCCGTCTCGTCGTAATAGCGCTTAAGAAAGCCCGACTGGAGCTCTTCCTCGTCAACATCAAGGCCCTTGTCGAGAATGAACTCGCAGGTGCGAAC
>CABSZR010000056.1 GCA_902482185.1 uncultured Collinsella sp.
AGGGCGACGGCATCTCGCGCCTGGTGCTCGAGAAATGCGACTTTTTGACCAAACTTCCCCAGCGTGGCATGACCGAGAGTCTCAACGTGGCCCAGGCAACGACGGCGTTGTGCTTTGAGTGGCTGCGCCGCAATGCCGGCGAGCTCATGGGGGAGGAGTAGCGCATGTCCAAGAAGAACCGCGCCAAGTCCAAGGCCAAGCGCTTTGGCGAGGGCTCGGCCAAGCCGATTGTTTCGGCCGCGACCTATGGCGTGGGCGGCAATGCGTTTGCGCAGGCCATCGCCGACCCAGTCTCGACGGTGCACTCCAATAAGCCCGAGCTGCTGGTGGTCGACGGTTACAACGTGATCCACTGCACGCCGCGCTACGAAAAGCTCGTGTACGACCATTCCGACGATCCGTATTCCAGTGACGTCCACGATATGGCGCGCACCGCGCTCATCAACGACGTGGCGGCGTTTGCCCAGGGCCGCTACGAGGCCGTAGTCGTGTTCGACGGCGCGGGCAATATCTCCAGCGAGCGCCCCAACCTGCCGGCCCGCGGCGTGCGTATCGAGTTCTCACCGACGGGCGTCTCTGCCGATACCGTGGTGCAGAAGCTCTGCATCGAGGCGCGCGAGGAAGGCCGCGCGTGCTCCGTGGTATCGAGTGACGGCACAATACAGGCCGTCGTCATGGGCAAGGGCGTCACGCGCATCTCGAGCCGTATGCTGGTGGACGAGATCAAACAGATCGATAACGACGTTCACGAGGCAGAGGAAGCTCCGCAGATCAAGATGACTCTGGGCAGCCGCCTGAGCCCCGATACCCTGGCCAAGCTCAAGGCGTTGCGCGGACGGTAGGGGAGTTGGCGGGGCAATGCTGCCTTGCTAACTCCATTCAGCGATGTCGATCATTCTTTCGAGGCGCCACGTTAGCGCCTCTTTTAGATAAGGTAGTCTCGCTGCTAGAGCATCGTTTTTAGACAGAATCTCGATTGCCTCGTCAACGAAGCCTTCGAGTTTGTCGCAGTCAAACCAGCCCATGTCCTCGACGAGCAACATTTGTTTGGCGGGGCTTGAATGAAATTGTGCGCTGGTAAAACTGTGCTCTCCCGCCCTAAGCTCCTCTAGTGATATGTTGCACCAGAGCGATGAGCCCGAATCGAAGATGGGGGCAGGTCTGCAAGCTTGCGTGTTTACGTTTCGCACGAGGCCGAAGTTGCGCCAATGACGATCGTAGTTGGCAATGATGTCGTCACATACGATCATGCGGTCAAGGGCATCCTTGACGCCTGTCACCCCGAGCTCCTCGCAGTTTGCTACATATCGCTCGTAGCCGGTTAGCCGTTCATCTGCGTTTGCGTGCTGGTTTACATAGAACGCAGGGACATACTCTTCTTCATCAGTTAAGAAGACATCGCATGTGCTCAGGGCGGAAGTGCCCGTGCCCTCGAGCGAGTAAGGCACATAATCGCAGGCGTTTAGGATGCGACGGTGGAGCGCGGTCGCCACCAGCTCGTTATAAGGTTCCTGGTCCAGGTGCGCTCCTGCCTTATGCAGAATTCGACGTTCGCCCTCGCACGTCCAGTACTTTTGAAGATTGCCGTCCGAGGTGTTATCGGGCTTTGCGGCAGCCGCTTTTCCCTCTGGGGCAAAGGGTGCAATGGACAGCGAGACGTCATCAAAGGCGTTATTGAAGAAGTTGATATCCTCCCAGGTGAGACCGGAACCTTGGGGCCTAATCCAATACTGGTCGGATAAGGAGAGGCCAAGATTTCGCTGTACGAGTTCATCGGGAACATCGACTGCGGCTTCTGCAAGCAGGGAGGCTAGCCCAATGCGTGCGAGCGGGATACCGCGGCCGCGCCACCAGATGCGGAAGGAGTCTAGCGATATGGGGCTATTAGGGCCAAATACTCCAATAGGGGCGTGGGCACGATCGACGTCGGCGCCGATGTGGGTAAAGTCTTTTCGCGATGTGCTGTAGACCAGCTGAGCGACTTCGTACGTGCGGTTCATGAGGGTGAACGCGATCTCGCTCTTACCGTGGCCGCGGCGGGGACGTCCCCCCGTTTTGGTCACGGAGCGGAGTCGCGTGTCGACGCTGTCTTTGTCGATGAGCCATACACCAGAAGCCTTGCGGGCCTCAAGTGCTCCGTTTTTTATGAGCTCCTGCACCCTGCGCGGGGTGATGCCGAGCAGTTCGGCGGCTTTCTTGGTAGTAAGCATCGAGAAACCCTTCGCCAGAACGAATAGTTTTATATATAGCAATTGTAATTAAAACTATTCGTTCTGGCGAATGGTTTTAAGATTGAGGGCGCACTGACAGAAATGAACGGGCCTGGTATGCGTTGTTGCTGGATTTTGCATATTTGTATAACGCCGTGCGGCCTGTTGCGCCCCGTCCGCAATTCCTTTATTCTTAACTCGCTTCGCGTGAAAGCGCCAAGTGTGCCAGTGTGGCGCAACGGTAGCGCAACTGATTTGTAATCAGTGGGTTGCAGGTTCGATTCCTGTCACTGGCTCCATGAGAGTTTCGGGCTCTGTTTCCTTGTGGGACAGGGCCCGTTTCTATTTATGTCGATAAGTCAGCGTGTTTGGCGCCAACCAAGCTTCAGGTTTGTCTCGATCCGTAACACGAGTGGGCTGAAGACCCTCCTTATAGTTACAGATCGAAACATTGCCAAGGGAAGGCCGATAACATCTCGATCCGTAACACGAAGAGGCTGAAAACCGTTCTTACTGTTACAGAATGAGACGTAAGCGGGGGTTTCTGCGAAACATCTCGATCTGTAACAGATAGGGGAGGAATAACCCTCTTACTGTTACAGGTCGAGACATAGGCCGGGGCGAGGTTGGTCATCGTCATCGAGCGTGGATTATCGGACACACGAGCGTGGAAAATCTTCCGCCTAGTGAATGAGCGTGGATAATCTGCCACTTTGGATTCGATGGCACGGCAAAGTGGGAGATTATCCACGCTCGATTTCAAACGGAAGAAAATCCACGCTCGATTTTGCCTGGGAAGAGCAATCTTCTGTCTGGGCAGCCCCGATCTCGACCTATATATAGGTGCAAATAAGCTGGTATCGAAGTTCGATACTGAAGGTGTACTCCACTACAGCAAAGTGTTACCTTGGGAAACGTCACCTCAGTATCCAAAACCACTGTCCTTCATATCCAAACTCAATAAAACCGCAGGTCACGGCTATATAGATACGCCCGGCACCGTGTATCTAGAGGTTTTCGTTGACAGCCCCCAAGGTGGCATCGTATTATCTTCTTCGTTCGCGGGGGCGGCGGTCCAAAAGACCAAAGGACCTGCGGATACTTGAACGATTGGGAGTTTGCCCGAGTGGTTAATGGGGACGGGCTGTAAACCCGTTGGCTCTGCCTACATAGGTTCGAATCCTATAGCTCCCACCCGTCAAGTGCCTGTATAGCTCAGTCGGTAGAGCACTTCGTTGGTAACGAAGAGGTCACCAGTTCAAGTCTGGTTGCAGGCTCCATCCGGCGGTGTAGCTCAGTTGGTTAGAGCACACGGTTCATACCCGTGGCGTCACTGGTTCGAATCCAGTCACCGCTACCATAGGTAACACGGTGGCTTCTCAATAGTATGTTGAGAGGCCACTATGGTATAAAGGCAAAGTCCCGTCCGGGGACGACCTGTTAAGAGGAGGGCTTTATGGCCAAAGAGAAGTTTGAGCGCACTAAGCCGCATGTTAACATCGGCACCATTGGTCACGTCGACCACGGCAAGACCACGCTGACCGCTGCCATCACCAAGGTTCTCTCCGAGACCGAGGGCTGCAAGGCTGACTTCACTGCGTTCGAGAACATCGACAAGGCTCCCGAGGAGCGCGAGCGCGGCATTACGATCTCCGTCTCCCACGTTGAGTACGAGACTGCTGCCCGTCACTACGCTCACGTTGACTGCCCGGGCCACGCTGACTACGTCAAGAACATGATCTCCGGCGCTGCTCAGATGGACGGCGCTATCCTGGTCATCGCTGCTACCGACGGCCCCATGGCTCAGACCCGCGAGCACATCCTGCTCGCCCGTCAGGTCGGCGTTCCCTACATCGTCGTCTTCCTGAACAAGTGCGACATGGTCGACGATGACGAGCTCATCGACCTCGTCGAGATGGAGACCCGTGAGCTCCTCTCCGAGTACGATTTCCCCGGCGACGACATCCCCGTCATCCGTGGCTCCGCTCTGGGCGCTCTCGAGGGCGACGCCAAGTGGATGGACGCCATTCGCGAGCTCATGAAGGCCGTCGACGAGTACATCCCGACGCCTGCTCGTAACAACGACCTCCCGTTCCTGATGGCCGTTGAGGACGTTATGACCATCTCCGGCCGTGGTACCGTTGCTACCGGCCGTGTCGAGCGCGGTGAGCTCAAGCTCAACGAGCCCGTCGAGATCGTCGGCATCAAGGATACCCAGAACACCGTCGTTACCGGTATCGAGATGTTCCGTAAGTCCATGGACTTCTGCGAGGCTGGCGACAACGTCGGTCTGCTGCTCCGCGGCATCAAGCGTGAGGACATCGAGCGCGGCCAGGTTCTCTGCAAGCCCGGTTCGGTTACCCCGCACACCAAGTTCACCGGCGAGATCTACGTTCTGACCAAGGAGGAGGGCGGCCGTCACACCCCGTTCTTCGATGGTTATCGTCCTCAGTTCTACTTCCGTACCACCGACGTTACCGGTACGGTCAAGCTCCCCGAGGGCACCGAGATGGCTATGCCTGGTGACCACATCACCATCGAGGGCGACCTCATTCACCCGATCGCCATGGAGGAGGGCCTGCGCTTCGCTATCCGCGAGGGTGGCCACACCGTCGGTTCGGGCATCGTCTCCACGATCATTGAGTAAATTAGCTCTTTGATATAGCTGACTTAGAGAACCCGGCACTTATATGGGTGCCGGGTTCTTTTCTGCAATGGATATTGAGCCGTTGCTGGTGTCGAGAGGATCGATAATGGTCCTGGATGCACCGTCGATTAGCTCTCGATGGCTTCATTGATGTGTTCCAAATATGAATGGATCCACCGAGAACCAATTGACTCGAGGTTTTCATTGACAGCACTTACGTGGAGCTGATAAAGTAACAACTCGTGCCCGTACGGGGCGGAAATGAAAGGTTCAGGATACATGCGTACTCTAGTTACTCTTGCGTGCACTGAGTGCAAGCGCCGCAACTATACGACCACCAAGAACAAGTCGACCATGCCTGATCGTATGGAGATCAAGAAGTATTGCCCCTGGTGCCGTCACCACACGCTGCACAAAGAGACTCGCTAGTCTCTAGTCACATACGCCAGTAGTTCAATTGGTAGAGCATCGGTCTCCAAAACCGAGTGTTGAGGGTTCGAGTCCTTCCTGGCGTGCCAGTCATTATTCCGTAAGCTCCCATTTGGGGGCTTACGGTTTACTCATGTATAAGCGCATTGCGCGGAGGTAACCCAAATGGCCAACAAGAAGAACAAGAAGAAGGCTCAGCAGCCGGCACCTGCCAACAAAGCTGCCGCCAACTCCAAGGTTGAGGCCAAGAAGGCCGTTGCCAAGAAGAACGAGAAGGCTGCGAAGTCCAAGAAGAACGAGAAGCCTGGTTTCTTCGCCCGCACCAAGAAGTATTTCGCTTCGGTCAAGTCCGAGATGAAGCGTGTCACGTGGCCCGATAAGAAGGAGCTAGTGAACTACTCGGTTGTTGTTTGCGCTTCTCTGATCGTCGTCGGCGTCGTCATCGCTCTGCTCGATGCTGGCTTTGGCGAGGCTCTTGCTCTGTTCTCTGGATTGAGGGGCTAAACCATGTCTAAGCGTTGGTACGTCGTTCACACTTACTCTGGATACGAGAACCGCGTTAAGTCCGATCTCGAGCATCGCATCGAGACTATGGGCATGCAGGACCGTATCTTTGATATCGAGATTCCTATGGAGCGCGTCACCGAGATTAAAGAGGGTGGCAAGCGTGAGACCAAGGATTCCAAGATTTTCCCGGGTTATGTCCTGGTCCGCATGGAGATGGATGACGATGCTTGGACGTGCGTTCGTAACACGCCTGGCGTCACCGGTTTCCTGGGCGGCAACGGCAAGCCCGCTCCGCTTTCCCGCGACGAGTACAATAAGATGACTCGTCGTCCCGGTAAGGGCGATTCGCCCAAGCGCACCTCGGTTGATATTGAGGTCGGTACGTCCGTCCGCGTCACCGATGGCCCGCTTACCGACTTTGATGGCAAGGTCTCCGAGGTTAACACCGAGGCTGGCAAGCTCAAGGTCACGCTGATGATCTTTGGCCGCGAGACGCCGGTCGAGCTCGACTTTAACCAGGTCGCTGTCATCGCTTAAGTTTTCGTCCGTTCGCGCGAGCGTGCTTCTTCTGTGACTGCTCATCTCAGGAGTGCTTCTAACACGTGCGTGCTTACGATATAGCAAGTACTTCACACTCGTGATTCGAAAGGAATGACCATGGCTGAGAAGAAGGTTGCCAACGTCATTAAGCTCCAGATTCCTGCTGGTGCAGCAAACCCCGCTCCTCCCGTCGGCCCCGCCCTGGGCGCTGCTGGCGTGAACATCATGCAGTTCTGCCAGGCCTTTAACGCCGAGACGCAGGACAAGAAGGGTGACATCATCCCCGTTGAGATCTCTGTCTACGAGGACAAGTCCTTCTCCTTCATCACCAAGACCCCGCCGGCGGCTCACCTCATCAAGAAGGAGCTGAACCTCAAGTCTGGTTCCGCTAAGCCCCAGGCTGACAAGGTTGGTCAGCTCTCCCAGGAGCAGCTCACCAAGATCGCCGAGATCAAGATGCCGGACCTCAATGCCAACGACATTGACGCCGCCAAGAAGATCATCGCCGGTACCGCCCGTTCCATGGGCGTCACCATCGCTGAGTAGCGATTTCTTTAGGTAATGACGGGTGCTCCGACCGGGGCGCCCGTTATATGTGTGCAATAGGGCACACGATACGATGTGGGAGGGCTCACGCCCGTTTAACCACAGGAGGTAATGCACATGGCTAAGCATGGTAAGAGCTATAACGCCGCTGCCGAGAAGATCGACCGCGCCACGCTCTACACCCCCCTTCAGGCTGCCAAGCTCATCAAGGAGCTCGACACCGCCAAGTTCGACGAGACCGTCGAGGCCCACTTCCGTCTGGGTATCGATACTCGTAAGGCTGACCAGAACATCCGTGGTTCCATCTCCCTGCCCCACGGCACCGGCAAGACCGTTCGTGTTGCCGTCTTCGCCGAGGGCGAGAAGGCCCGCGAGGCTGAGGCTGCCGGCGCCGACATCATCGGTTCCGACGAGCTCGTCGCCCAGATCCAGAAGGGCGAGATCAACTTCGACGCCGCTATCGCTACGCCGAACATGATGGCCAAGGTTGGCCGCATCGGTAAGATCCTTGGTCCCCGTGGCCTCATGCCGAACCCCAAGCTCGGCACCGTGACCATGGACGTCGCCAAGATGGTCTCCGAGCTCAAGGCTGGCCGCGTTGAGTACCGCGCTGACCGCTATGGCATCTGCCACGTGCCCCTGGGCAAGAAGTCCTTCTCTGAGCAGCAGCTCGTCGAGAACTACGCTGCCCTGTACACCGAGATTCTGCGCGTCAAGCCCTCTTCTGCTAAGGGCAAGTACGTCAAGTCCATCTCCGTGTCTTCCACCATGGGCCCTGGCGTCAAGGTCGATCCCGCTGTCCAGCGTGACTTCCTGGCTGAGTAACTGCTAGTTACTGCCTGAGTACAGCAAGCATTGCTAAAGAAACCCGGTTCTGCCTTTGAACTGCCTCCCATTTCTTGGACATGAGAAATGGGAGGCTTTCTTTATGCGCGTTGATTTGAGGGTGAAGCATGATGTCGAGGCCAGGAAGGCGGCCATAGGGCTCTTCGAGCTCGGACGCGGGTATAAATCTGCCGCGATTGCCCTTTCGCTTCCCGCGGAAGCCGTGAGAAGATGGCAGGAGATATACCGCGCATTCGGGAGCGAGGTGCTGCTGCGCATGGACGGAAAGCAGGGCAGGTACACATACGAGCAGAAGGTCGCCGCCGCCTCCGCCGTCGTCGACGGCGGCATGACGAAGACCGAGGCGATGGCGGCGTTCGGCATAATGTCGATGTCGCCGCTCAAGAAGTGGTG
>CABSZR010000057.1 GCA_902482185.1 uncultured Collinsella sp.
CAATGGTGGAAGACCATTTGGAAGTTCTTCATTTTCATGGTCGTCTTTGGCCTGATCGTAACGGCAATCTCTGGCATGCTTCCGGCGTAGGTGGTTGTGATGTCTGATCGTTTGACGGTCCTGACGTCTAAGAGCGTCTTTACCGGTACGGGGGACCTGCCGTTTGAAGGTTTCGTAGCGGTCCGTGGCAATCGAATTGAGGCTGTTGGCACCAAGTGTGAGGTAGCTTCGTATTTGACCCAGGCGGACGAGGTAGTTGACCTGGGCGACCGCACCGTCATGCCTGGCCTGATCGATGTACATACCTTCTATACAGGCTGGGCGCTGCGGACGTTGGGGTCTGATCTGTCCGGCATCGCTGATGCCAAAGAGGCCGTGTCGCTCTTGCGTGCATGGAAAGAAGATCATCCGGATTGCGCGGCGGCTTTTGGCCACAACCTACCCGAAACGTTGGCATCGGATGCCGAGAACGCAAATACAGCAGCTGTGTTTGACGATTGTTTTGGCGATATCCCCGTCGTCTGCTTTACATCGGGTGCGGAGACCTGCGTTCTCAATGCTGCCGCCAGTGCGCGATACGGCTTTACACCCCAGGCGTGCTATGCCGAGAAGATCTGGCGCATGATGAGCGATTTCCTTGCGCTGCCCGAGGTGCGTGCCGGGTATTCGGACTACATGAGCATGCTTAACGAACGCGGCGTTACCGCCATCAAGGAGATGGCGTTTGATGACTACTACGGCTTTGCCGACGAAATGGCTCGCCGTGAGGAATCTGGTGAGCTGACGGTTCGCGTCTCTATGATGTCGCAGCCGGTGGGTGCCGGTGCAAATCTGGCATATGCCCGCGAGGCACGAGAGCGCTTCCGGGGACCGTTCGTTCGTTTTTCTGGCTTCAACCGTATGACCGATCGCGGCGTATGGGCGGGGCTTGCCGAGATGATAGACCCCTATGAGGACTCGGCCGATGCGGGCGCTGCCGGCAAGACGGTCGTCGAGGAGCCAGAGTGGGATCTGATTGAGAACGAGCTGCGTGCAATTGATGCTGACGGCTTCCGATATTCCTTGCATTGCCAGGGCGATGGCGCCGTTCGTCGCACCGTGGCGCTCTATGCCTCGCTGCCTCGAGACGAGCATGGACGGATGCTTCGCCGCCATGCGATTACCGATCTCGAGAACTCTGACCCGACCGATCTTGTCGAGTTTGGCAAGTTAGGTGGAATTTGCGAGGTCTATCCGCAGATTCTGACGCTGGACCGACGCGAGGATTGCCTGTCGATGATGCGTCGACAAATTGGCGAGACGCGACTTTTGCACAGCTGGAATCGCCGCGGCATGGAAGATTCCGGATGCACAGTGTGCTGTGGCACGGATTTGCCGCTGTTGATTCCGAGCTTGGGCGAGTCAATCTACAGTGCGTGCGGCGGATACTTCGACGACGGACTGCCCGTGAATGAGGTCAACACGCTGACGCTTGTTGAGCTCTTGTGCGCTTGGACTGCCGGGGGCGCGTACGACCTGATGCGCGAAGACGAGCTGGGTACGCTTGAGGTTGGCAAGCTTGCCGATATCTGCGTGCTCGATCGGGATGTGTTCGACCTCGATTATCGCGACGCACGTGATCTTGCGGTTGACATGACGATGTCGGACGGACAAATCGTGTTCGATCGAAATAAGGAGGCATAAGATGCCTGAATCCAAACCGACGCTGCGCCGCGAGCAGATTGCGGGCATGAATATCCACTACATCATGTGGTCGCTCGATTACTTCCTTGATGTGCAGCAGCGCTTGGGCTTTGAGTCCATTGAGCTGTGGTGTGCGGAGCCGCACGTGACGCTCGACCACACGGGCTACTTTGAGGCTGAGGTCCTGGCGAAAAAGGCTGCAGACCGTGGGCTTAGGTATCGTACTCTGTGCCCCGAGAATGTTGTCTATCCTTGGCAGTACTGCGCACGCAAACCGCTGCATGAACAGCGCAGCCTGGCGTACTTTAAGCACGGCATTGAGCTTGCCGAGGTACTTGGGTGCGACCGTATGTCCGTCAACTCGGGCTGGGGCGACTGGGACGAGGACCGCGAGGAAGCCTGGAAGCGCAGCCGCGAGCACTTGTCCATTCTGGCGGAGCATGCCGGCGAGCACGGTCTGGTGCTTACGATGGAAAGTCTGCGTCCCGAGGAGAGCAACCTTGTGACGACGGTTTCCGATGCGAAGCGCATGATTGACGAGGTCGCGAGCCCGTACTTACAGCCCATGGTTGATACAACCGCGATGGGCGTTGCAGGCGAGACGCTCGAGGACTGGTTTGCCGCCTTTGGTGATGGGGCAATTCACGAGATGCACTTTATCGACGGTGACCCGTATGGCCATCTGGTGTGGGGCGATGGCAAGCACGATATGGACGCCTTCGTCGCCACGCTCAACGCCCATGGTTTCGACGGCATGCTGGGCCAGGAAATCACGGACGGTCGTTACTACGATGATCCGGCGGCGGCAGATGCCAAGAACATGGCCGCATTCGAGAAATATCTGATTGACTAAAATAACTATCGGCCACGCAGCCAACGTCATTGATTGCGGCCAAACAAGAAAGGAACTGGATATGAACGCACACGATCTGATCAAAGAGGCAATTGCCGAGAAGGGCAAGTTCGACAGCGTCTACTGGATTGCTTGCGGTGGCTCCATGATCGATTTGATCCCGGCCCATGAGCTTCTGCAGCGCGAGGCAACCACCTTCACTTCGTATATCTATACGGCTCGCGAGTTCGATATCATGCGTCCGCGTCGTCTGGGCGAGAAGTCCCTGGTCATCGCTTGTAGCCACAGTGGCAACACCCCTGAGGTCGTCGAGGGCTGCGAGATTGCCCTTGCTGCCGGCGCTACGGTGATCGCCCAGACCGACAACGCTGGATCTAAGATCGACACCGGTAAATGGACCACGTGGGTCTACCCGTGGGGCGAGGGCGTGCCGCAGGCCGAGGTCCCCGCTGGCATTTCGCTGTCGCTTGCGGCCGAGCTGCTCGATCAGCAGGAGGGCTACGCCGATCTTGCCGATATGTATGCCGGTATCGCCGAGATGGATAAGATTCTTCCCCCGGCACGTGAGAAGGTAAATGCCGAGCTGGGCGATCGTTTTGCCAAGCTTTGCCAGGAGCACGAGTTCTTCTATATTCTGGGCAGCGGTCCCAACTTTAGCCAGACCTACGGTTTCGCTATCTGCTCTCTTATGGAGATGCAGTGGCAGCACTGCAGCTACATCCACTCTGCCGAGTACTTCCATGGCCCCTTCGAGGCTACTCAGGATGGCGTTTTTTACTTCCTGCAGATGGGCTCCAGCGAGTGCCGTGCTATGGACGAGCGCGCCCTGGCGTTCCTTAAGACGCATACCGATACGCTGATGGTGCTCGATGCCAAGGAGTACGGTATGGAAGCCGTGCCGGCGAGCGTCCGTGCCTATCTGGACCCGGTGCTGTTCTACGCCATGAACTGCGAGCTGCGTGCTGCACGCGGCAAGGTGTTTGATCACGATCCCGATTTCCGTCGCTATATGGGTGTTGTCGAGTACTAGAAGGGGCAAAGGCCATGGCATTTAACGTTAACGCGCTCGGATTTGGCGACAACGTCGTCGATCGCTACGAGCATATCCACACCATGTATCCTGGCGGCAACGCGGTTAACTTCGCCGTTTATGCCAAGAAATGCGGTGCCGCACGTTCTGCATACATGGGCATTTTTGGCAATGACGCCGCTGCCGAGCATGTCATTGCAAGCCTCGAGGATGAGGGTATCGAGCTTGACAAGTGCGAGCAGATGATTGGCGAGAACGGAGCGGCTCGCGTGACCGTCGTTGACGGTGACCGTGTCTTCCTCGGCTCCAACGAGGGCGGTATCCGTGGCGATGCGCGCTATGTCCTCGATCGCTTTGACCTTGCGTACATGAAGCAGTTCGATGTGGTTCATTCGGGCAACTATTGCTTTACCGAGCGCGAGCTGCCCAAGTTGAAGGCTGCGGGCGTCACGGTCTCTTTTGACTTTTCAGACGACTCTACCGACGAGTACTACGAGCAGATTGCGCCCTACGTCGATTTCGCTTTCTTTAGTGCGGCGGATGCTGCGAGTGAGGACGAGATTCGCGAGCGTCTGGCATGGGTGAAGGGCCTGGGTCCGCGTTTTGTGTCGGCTACGGCGGGCGCCGAGGGCTGCATTGCTTACGACGGCGAGCGTTATTACCGCCAGCTGGCTAAACCGGTAACGGACATGAAGGACACCATGGGGGCGGGCGACTCGTTCCTCACCTCGTTTTTGATGTGCTATCTCGATTCCGCCAAGCGCGGTGAGGATGGCGCCGAGGCCATCGAGCGCGCGCTCGACTTTGCTGCCGGGTTTGCCTCGACCGTGTGCGGCATGGAAGGTTCTTGGGGCCACGGAGCACCAATCGTCGAATAGCTTAAGAAAGCGTACGGCGGTCTGGCTATGAGGCCTTGGACAGCCGATGCAAAACAATAAGCGAAACGCGAAAAGGGGGCTCGCCATGTGGCGGGTCCCCTTTTGAACATTGGAGAAGACCATGGGTATTAAAGCGTGTGCGGCTGGTTTTTGCTGCGCGGACGTCTATCAAAACATCGGCGTGTTCTATCCGACTGGTAATGGCATTGACTGGGGTATCCATCTTGCACGAATGGGCGTTTCGGTATCCGCCGTGTCGGTTGTCGGCAAGGACGAGTACGGAGACAAGATGAGAGAGGCGCTGGCCGCTGAGGGGTTCGATATCTCACATCTGCGGGTGGAAGATGGCGACACCTCGGTGATGCTCATGGCATTGAAAGACGGCGTCGATCGCGTGCATCTCGAGGCAATCGATGGCGTAATGGAGACATATCGACCGAATGAAGACGACCGGGCGTTTATCCTAGAGCATGACATCATCCATACCGACCTGTTTGGTAATTGTTTGGACCTCCTGCCCGAATGGCATGATGCGGGCAAGACGGTGGTTATGGACTTCTCGGTGTTCAGCCAGGATCCCGAATATGCATGTGAGGCTCATTTTCCTTACGTTGACTACGCATTCATGTCGTTTGAAGAGGACACTCCGGAGCTACGAGACTGGGTACGCCACGTGCAGGGATTGGGACCGCGCGTTGCGGTTGCCACGCTTGGCGAGAAGGGAAGCATTGCCTATGACGGTGAGCGCTTCTATGAGTGCGGGATCGTACCGGCGGAGAAGGTCGTTAATACCGTGGGTGCCGGCGACTCGTATATTGCCGGGTTTACCAAGGGCGTGATCGATGGCCTTAATATTCCGGCGTGTATGAAGGCGGGCGCTGAGCTGTCGTCCCGAGTGATTGGTTCGTTTGAGCCGTACTAGGGTCAAATGCCTGGAAAGGAGTACGAAATGGTTATCGACATGTTGGTCCATCCTATGCTCTACGGAGAGATCTGTACGCCGGGTGATGAGCCTGATGGATTCGGCTTTTGGTCACGAGAATTTGGTATGGGGCATATGGGCCCCATGGATTGGGATGAGCTTCAAGTCGAGATGGACGTCTGCGATGTGCAGAAGAGCGTGCTCATGCCGCTCGATGTAACCACGGCATGCGGAGGGCACTTTGGCACCAATGACCAGATTGCCATGCTGGTTGCCGCGCATCCCGATCGTCTGTGGGGATTTGCGAGCGTAGACCCGCAGGTGAGCGGTGCCGCAGACGAATTGGAGCGCGCCTTTACCGAGTTGGGGGCAAAGGGGCTTTGCCTGCATCCTGCAAAGCAGGGTTTTGCCCCCGATGATGCTGTGGCCGAGCCGCTTTACGAGCTGTGCGAGCGCTATAACAAGCCGGTGGTTTTCCATGCCGGTATGTCTTGGGAGCCTGGCGCAGAGCTCTCGCGCAGTAACCCGCTTGCATTTGAGCACACAATCGCAACGCATCCAAATGTGCGCTTTAGTTTGGCCCACTTTGGCTGGCCCTGGGTGCGCGAGACCGTGGCGATGCTGCTCAAGTATCCCAACTGCTACACGGACACCTCTATCACTTACATCGATTCGCCCGAGGAGATGATGCAGCGTCTTTTCACGGTCGATATGGGGCCGCTGTGGTATGAGCGCGCGCTATCGCACCAAGTGATGTTCGCCAGCAATACGCCGCGCTTCCGTGCATTCAAACTCAAGCGGGCGCTCGATACCGTGCCCATGCGCGATGATGCGCGAGAAAGGCTCTACTGGGGTAATGCCCTGCGTTTTCTTGAAGGGGATGAGTGAACATGGTGACGCTCGAGACATTGAGCTATCTATCGACTGCTCCGGACCAGTTCATCGATATTACCGAGGACGTGCACGCCGCCATCGAACGCAGCTCGGTGACCAATGGCTTGGCAGCGATTATTTTGTCGCATACGACCTGTGGAATCGTGGTAAACGAGGGGCTGCCCTGCGTGGAGACGGATCTTATGGAGACGCTTGATCGCATCGCCCCACTCGATGCCCCCTATGCGCATGCACACTTCCTGCCGAGCTATGGAGCCACCGGCAACAACTCCTGTGGGCATATCAAGAGCATGATTTGTGGAAACAGTTGCTTCTTTCCCGTCCAAGATGGCCACATCGTGTGCGGAAGTGCCCAGAACATCTATCTTGCGGAGTTTGACGGTCCGCAGAAGCGAAAAGTGTACGTCGAGGTGCTGGGGGAGTAACGTCCCTGCAATAACTCTATGAAGGAGCACGTTATGTCGTTTCTAACCTCGATGTTCAAGACCGAAAAGCCGGTTATCGGAATGCTGCACCTGCGTCCTCTGCCGGGCGATCCACTGTATTACCCGGGCGGAAGCGTGTCGCAGGTCGTGGAAGCTGCCAAGCGCGATCTCGAGGCGTTGCAGCAGGGCGGTGTCGATGGCATTTTGATTACCAATGAGCTCTCGATGCCCTATGAGCAGCACGTTTCTCCCTCAACCCTTGCATCGATGGGCTATGTAATCGGGGCTCTATCCCATGATCTGTCGACCCCTTGGGGAGCTGAGGCTATTTACGATGGTGATGCCACAATCGAGCTGTGCGCTGCCGTCGACGCGCAGTTCACACGCTGCAATTTTTGCGGTGCCTGGGCCGGTGATCTTGGGCTGATTAACCGAGATTTCGCTCACACCATGCGTCGCAAGGCGGCGCTGCGCTTGGACGACCTCAAGCTTTTTCACTTCATCACGAGCGAGGGGGAGGTTTATCTCAACGACCGCACGACTGCGGACATTGCCGATTCACTTCTCTTTAATTGCCTTCCGGATGCAATGGTCATCGGCGGTTCGGCTGCCGGTCGTGGCGCTTCGGGCGAGCTTGCCGATGAAGTCCGCGAGCGTGTTGGCGAAGTACCCGTGGTATGTGGCACCGGTTGTCGCGAAAATACCGTGGCTGACGTATTTGCTCACTACGATGGCGCGTTTGTCGGCACCTGCTTAAAGCGCGACGGAAAGCTGGATGCCCCGGTTGATGTTGAGCGGGTAGCTCGTTTTATGGCTGCCGCTCGTACGGCGCGAGGGGAGTAGGCACCTATGGCGCTCTATCTGGGTATTGATATTGGGACAAGCGCCTCTAAAGGCGTTTTAATCGATGATCGATGCAACATCGTTTGCCAAGCCTCTTGTGGACATGAGACGGACAACCCGTGTGACGGATGGTACCAGCATGATGCGGAGGCAGTTTGGTGGGGCGATTTTTGCCGCTTGTCGCGCGAGCTGGTGGCGCGATCGGGGGTTAACGCGGCACAGATCGGATGCGTGGGCCTTTCCGCATTGGGTTGCGACTGTGTGCCGGTCGATACCGAGTGCAACGCGCTGGCGCCCGCGATTTTGTATGGAGTCGATGCACGTTCGAAGCCGCAGATTGACGAGCTTCTTTCCGAATATGGGTCAGATCGCGCACGCGAGCTTTTCGGGCACGATCCCTGTTCGTCAGATATTGCTCCCAAGATCTTGTGGTTTAAGGAGAATATGCCCGAGGTGCACGAACGTGCCGCGAAGTTCCTGACGGCGTCATCGTTTCTATGCGCAAAGTTGACGGGGCGTTTTACGGTGGACCGTTATTTGGCGGAGGATTTTCTTC
>CABSZR010000058.1 GCA_902482185.1 uncultured Collinsella sp.
GTGCGGGGGCGGAGCCGGAAAGCGTCACCAGCAACGAATGATCGATGAGCTCGACCTCGCCCGCCGCGAACACGCGCGGCCAGGCCTGCTGCATATAGGCGCGTAGGTCGTCGAACGGCTGCCAGTCCACCGCCTCGGCATCCATGCTCGAAATGGTCGGAAACGACAGCACGCGGCCCAGGCGCTCGCACGCGCCGACCTCGTCGATATCGGCAAAATCATCCTCGTGCGCAAAGAAGCGCCAAACCTCGGCCATGACATCCTTTCGATTGTGATGACGAGGGCCGCCCCACCGGAGCGGCCCTGCCACGTAAGCGTTTGCGGTCGGTTATTTGTCCTCGAGATAGCGCGAGAGGAACTCGCGGGTACGCCGGTGCTTGGGGTTGCCGAAGAGCTCGGCCGGCGCGGCATCCTCGAGCACCACGCCCTTGTCCATAAAGACCACGCGGTCGGACACGGTTCGGGCAAAGGCCATCTCGTGCGTGACGACGACCATGGTCATGCCGTCGGCAGCGAGCTTGCGCATGACCTCGAGCACCTCTCCCACGATCTCGGGGTCGAGTGCGGAGGTCGGCTCGTCGAACAGCATGATCTGCGGATTCATGCACAGGGCACGAGCGATGGCCACGCGCTGTTTTTGACCACCGGACAGGCGACCCACGGCGGCGTGCGCGAACTTTTCGAGTCCCACGCTCGTCAGATGCTCCATCGCAATTTTTTCAGCCTCGGACTTGCTCATCTTTTTGAGCGTGACGGGCGCGAGCGTGCAGTTGTCGAGCACGTCCATGTTGTTGAACAGGTTAAAGCCCTGGAACACCATGCCGATGTCCTCACGCAGCTTGTTAATGTTGCAGCGCTCGGCCGTGAGGTCCTGGCCGTGGAACCAGATGTGGCCCGCGTCCGGGGTCTCGAGCAGGTTGAGGCAGCGCAGGAAGGTCGACTTGCCCGAGCCCGAGGCGCCGATAATGGTAACGACCTCGCCGGGGTTAACGGACAGGTCGATGCCCTTGAGCACCTCGAGCGAGCCGAAGCTCTTGCGCAGGCCCTCGACGCGGATGAGCGGCTCATTGGTCTGTGCGGCGGCCGCGGTGCCGGTAGTGGCGATATCTGCCATGATGATTCTCCTCGTCTTGAGCCTAGTTGGAGCTGGGCAGCGTTGCCGGGGCCTCGGCGCCGAGCTTTTTGCCAAAGGCCTCGAGCAGGCGGCTCGCCACGAGCGTCAGGATCAGGTAGACCACGAGCGCCACGCAGTAGACCTCCATCTGGCGGTAGTACACGCCGGCGACGGTGGTGGTGGCGTACATGAGGTCGAACACGCCGATGACCGAAAGCACCGACGAGTCCTTGATGTTGATGATGAGCTCGTTGGTTAGTGCGGGGATCGCGTTTTTAATGCCCTGGGGGAACACGACCTTGCGCATAGCCTGCCACTGCGACAGGCCCAGCGAGCGCGCCGCCTCGGCCTGGCCGGGATCGATGGACTCGATGCCGCCGCGCAGGACCTCCATCATGTAGGCGGTGGAGTTGAGCGAGATGGTGACGAGGCCGGCGGTGAAGGTACTCCAAATCTGGTTGGCCTGGGCGGTCTCGAAGCCCATGCCGCGCAAAACGGTGAAGCCCGCGTAATAGATGAGCAGGCCCTGAACCATCATGGGCGTGCCGCGCACGATGGTGGAGTAGATGGTCGCAAAGCCGCGGCCGATACTCTTAAAGAAGCGCACCAGGTCGTTGTCCACGCGATCGAAGGTCTGAATACGCAGGAACACAAAAAGCAGCGCCAGGAAGAATGCGATGACGGTACCGAAGGTGGCAAGCGCGATGGTGATCTCGATACCGCGAATGAAGAAGTCCCCGCTCTTGTAGGTCATGTAGACCAGGCTCGACAAAAAGTCGCTGGGGTTGGAGTCCGAGACGATGCTCACCTGTACCAGGTCGATAAACGACATGACGCAGCGGTCCACGAAAAAGATCGCCGCGATGGCGGCCACGACATAGCTGCCCAGGCGCGCGACGCGGTGGAAACGCTCGGATGCGAACGGCGACGTTTCGTGATAGTCACTCCAGTGCATAAGCTTGGTGACAAGCGCCGCCGCCGACACGACAATCCAGGCCCAAAGAATCGCCCAAAGGCAATCCTGGAAGATACCGGTGGGGGCTAAGAAGCTCAGCGGTGTGGGATTGCGTTGGCTAAACGCCAGGCCGAGCGCCGCGACAACGCTCGTGCCCAGGTACACATAACGGTGGTCGGCCTTGATAAAGGAGGCCAGACGATTGATGGTTTTCATGCTGCCTCCCTATGCCGGCTGACGATCGAGGCACGCGTCCCACATTTGGTCGCGTTCCTCTTGGCTAATGCCCTTGAGTGTCTTGTCGATGAGTTTAAGCAGCTTGTCCGAGCCCTTGCGGCAGCCGACGTTTGCCGCGACCTCCTGCTTAAAGCCCTCGCCCTCGGCAAAATGGATGGGGACGATACCGGGATTTTGGGCCATATAGCCCTTCTCGTTCTCGGTGTTGTAGGTCACGGCATCGCACGTGCCCTGCAGCAGGTTCGAGAACACCGTGGGAACCGAATCGACCGGGTTCTTGTGCACAACGCCCGGGATCTCGTCGATGACGGTGTCGAGCATGGTGTCCTTTTGGCCGAGCACCGTGGCACCGCTAAAGTCGCTAAGCTTGGTGGCGTTTTGGTAGGGGGAACCCTCTTTTACGAACAGGCCAAAGTAGCCAATGAAGTACGGGTCGGAGAAGCCGACCGACTCCTCGCGCTCGGGCGTGGCGCTCATACCGGCGATGATGAGGTCGATCTGGCCGTTGTTGAGCGAATCGATAAGGCCCGAGAAGCT
The DNA here is from genome assembly GCA_902482185.1 of uncultured Collinsella sp. Classification (GTDB taxonomy): domain Bacteria; phylum Actinomycetota; class Coriobacteriia; order Coriobacteriales; family Coriobacteriaceae; genus Collinsella. Next base: position 2,844 of record CABSZR010000058.1, read on the forward strand.
CTGCTTGACGGCAACGGGCTCGCCACCGAGGGCCTTGCAGACGATCTTGGCGATCTGCACGTCGTAGCCATCGGCATAGGCGCCCTGCACGTTGTCGATGGGGATGGTGTACTCACTGGCTTCGGAAACCTGCCAGTTGTACGGGGCGTAGGCCGCCTCCATACCAATGCGGATCTTGTCCTTGCCGATCACGGAATCGGACAGGTCGTCGCGACCGCCGCCCGTCGTGGGCTGAACCACCTTGAGCGTGGACGGGCGCTGACAGCCGGCGAGCGCGCCGGCGACGACGGAAGCGCTCGCAGCGAGAGCGCTACCCAAAAAGATGCGACGGCTGCATACCGGCTGGCGCTGCGCATCGCACTGTTGGGGAGAATGCATAATCTGCCTTCCCTGTTGAATCGTACGCTAACGACTTAACAGGATACCGCTCAGCGTCACTTCCAGCAGATGCATATATAAGATGCATATATACAAATTAACGAACTGAAAACGATTGGTAGTCGTTGGGGACGTTCTTAAACGACTAGTCAAACAAGAACGTCCCCAACGACTAGGCATGAAAAAGGCAAGGCATAGACCTTCTGGTCATGCCTTGCCTTTTGAATGACAAATTGTCGCTCTGGATGGCGCGCAGCGTCGACCGGCCCGCCGTTCGTCAGAACGGCGGAACCTCTAGAGCAAAGTGACGCTAAAGCTGCGGACGTCCGTCTCGCCCGGCGCCAGCGTGATGGTGTTGACCTTGTGCTCAAAGACGTCGTCCTCGGTGTCCATGGTGGTGTGACCGGTCCAGGGCTCGAGCGCCACAAACGGAGCGTCGTTGGCGGCAGACCACACGCCGATGTACTTAAAGCCCTCAAAGTCGATCTTGACGCCGTGGCCCGACTTGCGGCCGCGCAGCGTGAGCGTGGAACCCGGGGTATCGGTGAACATGATGGCATCGTTATCGAAGCTACGGTGCGTAATGGGCAGCACGTCAGAGTTATCGGGCGCCTTGTAGCCACCCTCGAACGTCATGAGGCCATCGGGCGTGATGATGGGGGCCTCGTTGGTCCAAGCCTCGGTAAATGCCAGTTCGTAATCCTCGAATGCCTCGTCCTCGGCACCGGGAGCGGGCACGTTAAATGCAGGGTGACCGCCCACCGAGAACGGCAGTTCTACGTCGCCGGTGTTCGCAACGGCAAAGGTCTGCGTGAGCGTGGCGTCGCCGGTTAGGGCATAGGTCATGTTGAGCTTAAAGTGGAAGGGGAAAGCCTTGAGCGACTCGGGCGTATCGGTGATCTCATACGTTACCGAGGAGCCGTCCTCGGAGACCTCGACCAGCTTGTGTTCGACGATGCGCGCGAGTCCGTGGCGCGGCATCTCGCAGGTGCCGGCCGTAGACGTCGCCGTGTTGTTGCGCAGTGAGCCCACGATGGGGAACAGAATGGGCGCGTGCTTGCCCCAAAAGGCCGGGTCGCCCTGCCACAGATACTCGTTGCCGTTGAGGGCAAGGCTCGTGAGCTGGGCGCCCATGGAATCGATGGCCGCGGTGAGGCCGCCGCGCTTGATGGTGGTGACGGTGGACATGCTACTTCCTCCAAAAGTAAACAATAGTGTCGAGGGCTATTGTGCCACTCTTGGCGGCAAGGAGAAGCGGCAGGCGCAGTTATTGAGCGATTGCGTAAAGGTCGAACCCGCCCTGCGGCGTGCTGTCGACCGTATCGGGCGCCTGCGAGTTAAAGCTCACGGGAACCATGCGCTTTGAGGCACGGAAGCGCGTGCCATCGGTGGCGACGGGCGGCTCGTCAACCGTGAGCTCGTAGTCGCCGGGCTTGAGCTCGATGCCGTCGCCAGCGGAGTTGACATATTGATACTCGTCAATCGCCTGCCCCCTGAGCGTGCGGCCCACGATGTGGATGAGCATCTGGCTGTCGCCGCGGGCGGTGTCCCACGTCGCGCCGTCCTTGACCTCGACCGACACATGCACCGAACGCGTGCGGCTGAGCGATTGCTCGACAGACATCTCGACCTTGGCAGCATCTTTGCGCTGTTGCTCCACATGGCTCCAGACATTTCCGATCGCCGAGCAAGCGATGACGCCGGCCATGAAGGCGATGAGGATGGGACCGAGTGGTGAGCGGCGGCCCGCGTCTTCCTCGCGAGCCAGGTCGGGGCGATGCGTGGGCGCAGGCGCCTGGGCGCCTTGCGCGGGCACGTCGAGAATGCTGAAGGATGCCGTGCTGCCGGGGTCGATGTTATGGCGCGGCTGCGGGGTTTTGGCCGGCGAGATGGACATGTCGGCCGGCTCACCGAGTGTGGCCGTGGCATCGGCCTTAGCCTCGTCGGCCTCGGCCTGGGCCCAGGCCTGTTCAAAGGTTAGGGGCTCGGCGGCATCAGGCTCGACAGCGGCATCGTTGCCGGTCTCGTCCTCGTCGCTCGACACGTCACGCGACGCGGGCTCGTCCCACCCCTCGTCCGGAGCCTCGCCCTCGCTATACCACCATTCAAAGTTATCGATATCCATACGGGGCGCCCCTTAGGCCTCGCAAATAAACACTTGCTAGCCTTATACCCCCCAGACGGCACGAGGGCTCGCACGGAACGCGAAAAAGGACTGCTCCTTTGTCGCATCGAAACGGATCTGTTTGCGTTTAGCCGCGGGTAATCTTATTTCTCAACAAGAAGTCGACTGCCCCCACGATTCTGATGCCATCGATGTCCGTTGGATGGTCGCCATCCCTGACAATCAGGATCTTCTCATACGAATCAGGAATTTTTCCTAGCGTGCTTAGCTTGAGCGGTCGCAGCTCGCGTTCTCTCGTCGCCTCGGCATCGATCCGCTCGGTAACCTGGATATATTTGCGGTCCGATCCCTCGCCGATTGCGACAAAATCGATTTCCCCCGCGCGCAGATGGCCGCAAAACACTTCGTATCCTTCAAATACAAGCTGGTTGTAGATAACGTTCTCGAGCATCCTTCCGCTATCGCTACCTCTATATCCGTCAAGATAGCTGCGAATTCCCGTATCAGCTATGTAATATTTACCGCCTGTCTTAAGAAGCTCCCGCCCCTTGATGTCATACCTTTTTACTTTGGTAAACAGGTACGTCTCTTCCAGAGCGTCAATATATGCCGACACCGTCGATGCGTTGGTCTTACCGCCTGCCGATTCGTTGAGCGTCCCTACGATTTTGTTGACCGAGGTTTGGTTTGAGATGTTGTCTGCCAGATACGCGCAGAGCTGCTCGAGAACATCGCGCTTGGTGATAGCTCCGCGACCCCTACGCGTCGCACGCGACAGGATATCGCGCGCGACGATCGTCTGGTAGAGGCTACGGATATAGTCGCGACACAGCTCACGTCTCGGCTCATCATGGGCCAGAAACGGCATGCCGCCATAGGTTATGTACTGCTCAAGCACGGTATTTGAATTAAGGCGATCGCCCGTCTTGGAAACGAGTTCGACCCTCTCACCAAGCCCTTCAGCGGCGACCGCATCAATCGAGCGAAAATCAAGATATTCGCTAAACGTGAGAGGCTGCATCTTAACCTCGACATATCGGCCCGAGATAAGCGTTGCGAGTTCGCTCGATAGCAAAAAGGCATTGGAGCCCGTGACATAGATATCGCACGGCAAATCCACTCGGAGCGAGTTGACCGCCTTTTCCCAACCTTCGACATTCTGGAGCTCGTCAAAGAACAGGTAGGGATGATCGATGCCGTCGATGCGCTCCCGGACCATACGATAAAACGTCAGATAATCCGTAATTCCCGCGTACTCTAGAGATTCCATCTTAAAGGTCAGCAAACGCTCGGCTGGCACCCCCTGTTGCGCCAGATAGTCCCTCATCATGTCCAATAACGTTGATTTGCCACAACGGCGTATGCCCGTCACGATTTTGATGAGGTCGGTATCCTGAAAAGCAATGAGTCGATCAAGATAACGGCTTCGGCGAACGATATCCATAGAGTCTCCCTAGCGCCCGACCAGACATGAAATCTTATAAACTTGCATTTTTTGCAAGTTTATAAGATGTTACCTTAGAAACTTGCAGAATTTGCAAGTTTCTAAGGCATGGAATGTGACAAACGGACTGCCCCTTTGTCACATCGCGAGTGCAGCGCGAATGGAGGTGGCCTCGAGGGCCTCCTCGAGCGCAAACTTGCCCTCGCCCACTGCAACCTTTGTCGTGTGCATACCCATGGGATCTCCTGTCGCCCGCGATGTACCTGAGATCATCTTCGCCTGCATTGCGACTATACAGGCAAGCGCAGCCTGCGACAAAGGGGGCGAGCACCTGACACATTCTGGTAGAGTTGCAGGGACTGAATCCAGCTCATATAACGCAACATGGGAGCAACTGCCTTGACCACCGCAACTTCGTCCACAACAGCATCAACCGCCGCCGCGCTCTCCCCCGCGCGCACCAATCTTTGCCTGGCGCTGCTCGTGTTGTTAGGTTTTTCGCTTGGCTGCTCGGAGTTCGTGGTCATCGGCATCGAGAGCGACCTGGCGACGGAGCTCGGCATATCGCTTGCCACCGCAGGCCAGCTCATCAGCGTATTCGCGCTCGTCTACGCTATCGTCACGCCGGTGCTTGCACTCAGCACGGGGCGTTTTCGCCGCTACCAGCTGCTCGTGTGCTACAGCATCGTCTTTGTGCTCGGCAACCTAGTCATGGCGTTGGCGCCCAACTTTCAAGTGCTGTTCGCCTCGCGCATTGTCCTGGGCTCTGTCTCGGGTGCGCTGCTCGCCGTGGGCGTGACGTACATCCCCGAGCTTCTGTCTCCGCAGCAAACTTCGCTTGCCATCTCGGTGGTATATGGTGCGTTTTCCGTGGCAATGGTCTTTGTCACTTCGATCGGCAAGTTTGTAGCCGACACGCTCGATTGGCACGTAGCCATGTACGGCACGCTGACCTTTGCCGTTCTGATCTGCGGAGCGCTCGTGGCGTTTATGCCGCGCGCTGGGCAAACCGACGAGCCTGCCACCTTTCGCGAGCAGGCGGGGCTGC
>CABSZR010000059.1 GCA_902482185.1 uncultured Collinsella sp.
GCCCATCATTCTCGATTCATGGGTGCGTCCTGGTACGCATATCTCCTGCGTCGGTGCCGACATGCCCGGCAAGCAGGAGCTCGCCTCGGCGCTTGTCGCCCGTGCCGCTGTTTACGTCGACGACCGCGAGCAATCGGTCGCGTCCGGTGAGCTGGAGATTCCGGTTGCCGAGGGCGCCATCACGCCCGAGGACATCAAAGCGGAGCTCGGCGAAGTCATCGCCGGCGCGGCTACGGGGCGCTCGGATGACGAGCAGGTGACGGTGTTCGATACGTCGGGCATCGCCGTTCAGGACCTTTCGGCATCGAAAATCGCCTACGACCGCGCCGTCGAGGCGGGGCTGGGTACCGTGGTGGAGCTGTAAGAAAGTCAAGGAAAGGAAACGACAATGCAGATCAAGGATTTCGCCGTCGAGCAGTGGATGAACGAGTGGGAGACCAAGTGCACCCACAACGTTGCAGAGACGTGCGTCTACTCCCTCACGCTCGACCAGCTGTTCGAGCATACGAACACTGACAAGAAGGCGTGGCTCGATAGCCTGTGCTCGCGCCGATTCACCTACGGAGACATCGAGGGGCAGCCCGGCTTCCTCGAGGGGGTCGCGCGTCTCTATAAGACGGTCGAGCCCGGGCATATCGTGCCCACGCACGGCGCGACCGGTGCCAACTCCCTGGTTATTTCCACGCTCGTCGAACCGGGCGATCACGTAGTCTCCGTCAAGCCCACCTACCAGCAGCTTTACTCGATTCCCGAGATGTGCGGCGCGAAGGTCGATATCCTTCAGCTCGATCGCAAGAACGGCTACCACGTCGACGTCGACGCGCTCGATGCCCTGGTGACCGACGATACCAAGCTCATCTGCATCAATAACCCGGACAACCCCACGGGCGCCCTGCTCGACACCGATACGCTCAAGGCGATTGTCGAGGTCGCGCGCAAACACGACGCGTGGCTGCTCTGTGACGAAGTCTACCGTCTGCTTACTCAGACGGATGAGTACTCCGAGTCCGTGATCGACCTGTACGACAAGGCCATCGTCACCGCATCCATGTCCAAGGTCTGGTCGTTCGCCGGCCTGCGTCTGGGCTGGGCGGTCACCAAGAGCCCGGAGCTCCGTCGCGCGCTGCTCTCGCATCGCGACTACAACCTGATTTCCGCCGGCATATTCAGCGAGTCGGTGGCGGAGCTGATTCTGGGCAACGCTTCCGTGATCCTTGAGCGCAGCCGTCGCATCGTCCGTCGGAACCTTGCTGTTCTGGAGAAGTGGGTCGAGAGCGAGCCGCACCTGTCGTTCGTTAAGCCCGAGGCGGGTACCACCGCGCTCGTGTATTACGACTACGACATCGACTCCAGGACGTTCTGCATCGACATGATTAAGAAGTCCGGCGCGCTCGTCACCCCGGGCGATTGCTTCGAGGAGCCCAAGAGTATGCGCATCGGCTATGCATACTCCGACAACACCGACGACCTGCAGAAGGGCCTGGATGCCATCTCTGCATACATGCGTACGCTCGAGTAGAGGCTCGAGGTCGAAGTGATGAGGCCGATCGGTTTAGGACCGGTCGGCCCCTATTTTCTCTCAAGACTACCGAACGCTTTTGTCACATTAGGTGCCCACGGGGTCGTATCGCTGCGACGCTGTGGGCATAATGGTGTGAAAGGTGCATGTTACGCGAAATGGGAGGACACATGGCGCTGATCTATGTCGTTGAGGACGACGAGCCCATTCGTCGTGAGCTTATCGACATCCTTGCCCGCGCCGGGTTTGAAATCGAGGCCTGCGAATCGTTTGAGCATGTCTCGCGCGATATTCTTGCCGCCGCGCCCGACCTGGTGCTGCTCGACCTCACGCTTCCCGTCAAGGACGGCCAGCATATCTGCCACGAGGTTCGCCGCGAATCCGAGGTTCCCATCATCGTCCTCACGTCGCGCACGACCGAGATCGACGAGGTCATGGCCATGACGCTCGGTGCGGACGACTTTGTTCCCAAGCCCTATAGCGCCCGTGTGCTCGTGGCGCGCATCAATGCCTTGCTGCGTCGCACCGCGGCGGCGGGCGAGCGCAGCACGCTCGTACACAAGGGACTGGAACTCGACCTTGCACGCTCCATGGTCACCAACACGCTAACCGGCACCAGTACCGAGCTCACCAAAAACGAGCTGCGTATCCTCTCGCTGCTTCTGAGCCGCGCGGGCAAGATCGTTTCGCGTTCGGCCATCATGCAGGACCTGTGGGACTCCGACGCCTTCGTGGACGACAATACGCTCACCGTTAACATCAACCGCCTGCGCACCACGCTCGAAAAAATCGGCATCAAGGGGTATTTGACCACGCATCGCGGCCAAGGCTATTCGGTCTAGGGGCCGGCTATGTCGTTTGGCAAGTTCTTTAAAGATGCGCTGCTTCCCGTCGCCGTGTGGACGTGCGGCGTGCTGCTGAGCTGCTTTGTGCTGACGGTCGCCGGCGCACCCGTTTCTATCGTGGTCGTGGCGGTCGGCGTGTCCTATATCTTTGGTATGCTCGGCATCGTGATCGAGTACGCGCGCCGTCGTCGTTTTCTGCGCCAGCTGGAGCGTGCGGCCGAGGAGCTCGAGAGTCCCGCATGGGTGCAGGAGATGGTGCAATGCCCGACCTATGCCGAGGGCGAGCTCGAGTACGAGGTCTTGCGCCGGGTGGGCAAAGCCGCTTGCGACGAGGTTGCCGAAGGCCGCCGTCAGACCGATGACTATCGCGACTATATCGAGAGCTGGGTCCACGAGGCCAAGCTGCCTCTGGCGGCGGCTCACCTGATTTTGGAAAACCTTGATGGCAGCGAAGACGACCTGTCGCGTGTGGATGACCTGGGCCGCGAGCTGGCTCGCGTGGAGCGCTATATCGACCAAGCTCTGTACTATGCGCGCTCGGAAGTCGTGGAGCGGGACTACCTGATTCGCCGCTGGGATCTCAAGACCTTGGTGACGGGCGCGATTAAGGCCAACGCGCGCGAGCTCATCGCGGCGCACGTGGCCCCGGTGTGCGAGAACCTCGACTTTGAGGTCTTTACCGACGAGAAGTGGCTCGAGTTTATTCTGGGCCAGCTCATCCAGAACAGCATTAAATACGCGCGCGAGGACGGCGCGAAGATCGTGTTTTCGGGCGCGTTGCTGGACGAGGGCCTGGCAAGCGAGCGCATCGAGCTTACCGTCGCGGACAACGGCTGCGGCGTGAGCGCGGCCGACCTGCCGCGCGTGTTCGAGAAGGGCTTTACCGGCGACAACGGCCGCACCACCAAGCGCGCAACGGGCATCGGTCTCTATCTGGTGGCGCGCCTGTGCTCCAAGATGGGCATCGACGTCACCGCAGCATCGGAGCCCGGCGAAGGCTTTGTCGTTACGTTTGCCTTCTCAACCAACAAGTTCCAGTATTTCGAGTAACGCACGCGGCGGACGTCCGCCCAAACAAAAACGTGCTGCATCAAACAAAACGTGCCGCCCCAAACGGGGCGGCACGCCATCTTTCAATTCAGCCAACTCGCTGAAGTATGGTGACGAAGGCGCAAGGCCGGGAGGGGTTATCTAAGCCGACATCCCGCAGCCGCGAAGCGGCGAGGACGTCGGCGTGATAACCCCGCAGGCCTTGCGCCGGCGGGAAGGAACCTACTTCACGACCAAGATGTCGCAGTCGGTGTTGCGCAGCAGGAACGTCGAAATTGAACCCAGGAGTGCATACTTGATCGAGGACAGGCCACGAGCGCCGCAGAGCACCAGGTCGGGCTTGACCACGTCGAGCATCTCGTCCTTGAGCGTCTCACGAATACGGCCGGCGCGAATCATAACCTCGACCTCGGGAATATCGGGATTGGCCTTGGCCTCTTCGAGCTGCTTGGCGATGGAGTTCTTGAATGCTTCCTCTAGGCCGTTGACCAGATCGACCGGATAGGAACCGGCGCTCTCGAGCGCCGTGGAATCGATGACGTGGCCGATGATCAGCTTGGCGCCGTTGTTCGCGGCGACCTTGATGGCGCGTGCGAGCACAAAATCCTGCTGCTCAGTACCGTCGAGTGAAACAAATACCTTGGTGTAGCCCTCGTTCATGGTTTCCTCCTTGGTCTATCGCACGGGCGCGGGGCTCGTGCATCGGGCGGGCGCGTGCGCGTTGGCCGCCGGACACTTTATCTTGTTGCAGTTATACCCAAGGATTTGGGTTTGACCGCTCGCAATTCTGTGAACGGGCGAGTTTTTTGGTAAGGGTAGGCGCAGGCGCGCCGCCAACGGTTGATAATGGGACATCGCCCGCACCGTCCGCAGAACAATATCGGCGGGTGTCTAACGAGGGGGTCCCTTTGGATATTATCGAGCTTCTAAAATCTGCCTTCATGGGCCTGGTCGAGGGCATCACCGAATGGCTGCCTGTTTCGTCGACCGGTCACATGATCTTGGTGGACGAGTTCGTCAAGATGAACGTGAGCGAGACGTTCTGGAATATGTTCCTGGTCGTGATTCAGCTCGGCGCCATTCTGGCCGTCTGTGTGCTGTTCTTCCATGAGCTCAATCCGTTCTCGCCCAGCAAGGGCAAGGAGGGCCGTCGCGACACCTGGGTGCTGTGGGGCAAGATTGTGCTCGGTTGCATTCCTGCGGCGGCGATCGGCCTGCCGCTCAACGACTGGATGGAGGAGCATTTCTACAATGCTCCCGTCGTGGCGCTGGCGCTCATTGTGTACGGCGTGCTGTTTATCGTGATCGAGAACTGGCGCGCGAACAAGCGCGACCAGGCCGCTCTTGCCGGTTCGTTTGGTTCGCGTGCCGTGGTGGCGGGCGGACGCCCCGCTGGTGCGCATTTTGCCACTCCCGCTGCGGCTGCCGCTTCAGACGATGACGATAACCTGGACTTTGGCTCCATCACTACGCTCGAGGATCTGAGCTGGAAGACCGCGCTGGGTATCGGTTGCTTCCAGGTGCTTTCGCTGGTGCCTGGTACGTCTCGCTCCGGTTCTACCATCATCGGCGGCCTGCTTTTGGGCTGTACGCGTTCGGTGGCGTCCAAGTTTACGTTCTTCCTGGCCATCCCTGTCATGTTTGGCGCGAGTGCGCTCAAGCTGGTCAAGTATTTCATCAAGGGCGGTACGTTCGGTGCCAACGAGGTCGCCATCCTGGGCGTGGGCTGCGTTGTGGCCTTTGTGGTTTCGCTCATCGCTATCAAGTGGCTCATGGGCTTCGTCCGCCGTCACGACTTCAAGTGCTTCGGCGTCTACCGCATCGTTCTGGGCATCGTGGTGCTTGCGTACTTCTTCGTCTTGGAGCCTATGCTCGGCCTGTAACTTGGTTGACGCTGCGCGGCGGCCAGAACGACAACTTGTCATTCAAAGAGGGCGGCATGACCAAAAGGTCTATGCCGCCCTCTTTTCATGCCAATTTGTTCGTTCTGGCCGCCGCTCGCTACCGTTGCCGTGACATCGGTGGCTCCCTGATTGGTGCAATGGGAACAGGTTGCTTTGCAGCAACATGGTGCAGACTAACCTGACCCCATTGCACCAAATCCGCTGGGGCGAGCCTGACGGTGACGCACGGAGTCGTGGTGTGATTTGCGTCGGTGTCCGCGCGGCTCGGTATACTGGTACGGCTCAAACTATGGCGCTGCCCGCAGGCGCGCCGTCCGTCAGATGAGGAGTCGCCCATGACCCAGCCCTTGCCCTGGGAAAAGAATGTCGCGGTACCTGTGCCGCCCGCGCCGGAACCCGTGCCGCTCGATGCATACACCGCCCCTGCTGCGCCGGAGCCCGAGCTCGTTCCGCTCGACATCTACGACGCTCCTGCGCCGGCGCCCAAGCCCGCCAAGCCGCTCGTCGACATCGACAGCCTTAATCCCGCTCAGCGCGAGGCGGTCCTGACCACCGAGGGCCCGCTGCTGGTCCTTGCCGGCGCCGGCTCGGGCAAGACCCGCGTCTTGACCTTCCGTATCGCACATATGCTCGGCGACCTGGGTGTTAAACCTTGGCAGGTTCTTGCCATCACGTTTACCAACAAGGCCGCGGCAGAGATGCGCGAGCGTCTGGCGGCACTCATCCCCAGCGGTACCCGCGGCATGTGGGTGTGCACCTTCCATGCCATGTGTGTGCGCATGCTGCGCGAGGACGCCGACCTGCTGGGCTACACCGGTCAGTTCACCATCTACGACGACGATGACTCAAAGCGCATGGTGCGTGACATTATGCAGGCGCTCGGCATTGAGCAAAAGCAGTTCCCCATCAACATGATCCGCAGCAAGATCAGCTCGGCCAAAAACGCCATGATCGGCCCCGAGGACATGCTCAAGAGTGCCGATAGCCCCAACGACAAAAAGGCCGCGCAGGTCTACTTGGAGCTGGAGCGCCGCCTACGCGCTGCCAATGCGATGGACTTTGATGACCTGCTCGTGCGCACGCTCGAGCTGCTGCGCACCCGCCCCGAGGTGCTCGATAAGTACCAAGAGCGCTTCCGCTACATTAGCGTCGACGAGTATCAGGACACCAACCACGTCCAGTACGAGATCGCCAACCTGCTGGCCGCCAAGTACCAAAACCTCATGGTCGTGGGCGACGACGACCAGTCCATTTATAGCTGGCGTGGTGCCGACATCACCAATATCCTGGACTTTGAGAAGGACTTTAAAGACTGCAAGACCGTTAAGCTGGAGCAGAACTACCGCTCTACTGGTCATATCCTGAGTGCCGCCAACGCCGTGGTGCGTCACAACTCGCAGCGCAAGGACAAGCGCCTGTTTACGGCCGAGGGCGATGGCGAGAAGATCCAGGCCTTCCAGGCGAGCGACGAGCGCGACGAGGGCCGCTGGATTGCCGGCGAGATCGAGAAGCTGCACTCCAAGGGCATGAGCTACGACGATATCGCCGTGTTCTATCGCACCAACGCCCAGTCGCGTATTCTCGAAGATATGTTCCTGCGTGCGGGCGTGCCCTACAAGATCGTGGGTGGCACGCGATTCTTCGACCGCGCCGAGATCCGCGACGTCATGGCTTACCTCAAGATGATCGTGAACCCGGCCGACGAGATGAGCGTCAAGCGCGTCATCAACACACCGCGCCGCGGCATCGGTTCCACCTCGATCCAAAAGATCGAACAGCTGGCGCGCGACAACCGTTGCTCGTTCTTCCAGGCTTGTGAGATCGCGTGCGCCGAAACCGGCATGTTTAGCGCCAAGGTCCGCAATGGCCTGTCAAGCTTTGTGTCGCTGGTGCGCGAGGGCCGCCGCATGGACGGCGAGCTCAAGGACGTCGTCGAGATGATTGTCGATAAGACGGGTCTGCTGCAGGCGTTTCGCGCCGAGGGCACCATGGAATCCGAGAGCCGCGCCGAGAACATCCAGGAATTCCTGGGCGTCGCTGCCGAATTTGAGGAGACGCACGAGGACATCGAGGGTACGCTCGAGAGCTTGGAAGAGCTGCGCGCAGCCGGTGTTGCCGACGTGCCTGCCGGCGCCGAGCCCGAGCCCGTCGTGGTGAGCGCGCCCGCGCCCAAACCGGGACCGTCCGCCCCGGCATCCTCGTTTGAGGCACTCGTCGGCGCGCGCGATGCCGCGGGCTCTAATCCGCTCGATGGCTTGGCCGCTCCGGCACTGTCTCCGCAGGATGCCCTGGCCGCCGCCATCGCGGGCAACGCGTATGCCGCGCCGACGGAGCTGCCGGCGGGTGCCGTGCATGCCGACGAGATTGAGCGCACCTACGGTCCGCTCACCTGTAAGGCGCTGCCGACGATATGCAGTGTGT
>CABSZR010000060.1 GCA_902482185.1 uncultured Collinsella sp.
TTTCTATGCCAGTCGCCCGACCACCACGATGGGGACAGGCACCTTTGTGGTGGTTGGGGGCCTGGTCGGCAAACCAATTCCGGCGTTTGTCTCAATCTGTAACAGCTGGAGCCCGTTGAGCCTTGTAGTTGTTACAGATCGAGATATTGTGCGAACATCCGCCTGTTCATCTCAATCTGTAACAGTTAGAGACCAAATTCCCCGCTACGTGTTACAGATCAAGACGTTGAGCTGACGGCCGAACGGTTCATCTAAATCTGTAACAGTTAGAGCCTTTTTCGCTGGCCTGGTGTTACAAATCGAGATTTTGCAAAAGCCGAGGATAGGCACTGCCGCCAAGGCCTTCCCCTCGGCCTAAAACAAAAACCACCACAAAGGTGCCTGTCCCCCTTGTGGTGGTTTTGATTGGTTAGCCTTCGAGTTGGGCCACCTTGTAGCGGTAGGCTGCGGCAATAACGTCTTTGCAACCCTCGCGGCCCAGCTTGGCGCGGTTGACGACGATGTCTTTACCGCTCGTCATCTTCCACTTTCCGGCACTGTAGCGCTTATAGAACGCCTCGCGCGCCTTCTGCTGTTGCTTGACCAGCTTGGCACCCTTCTTTTTGTTAAGGCCACGCTTTTTGCGCACGATCTCGACGCGGTCCTCAAAGGGGGCTGTCACCAACACGGCAATGTGGTTGGGGTTGTTACGCAGCAGGTAATCGGACAGACGGCCTTCGATAATGCAGCTCTCGGTCTCGCCCAGATCCAAAATCACCTGGCTCATCTTTTGGAACAACTTATCCGAGTACGAACGCGCATCGTAGCGGTCGGGCAGAAACGCCATGTTCTCCACGGCCAGGCGCTCGTCGTAAGCGGCCATCTTGTCGAGCGACTCGCCCGCGCGCAGCGAAGCACGCACCAGCAGCTCGTTATCGTACAGCGGAATCCCCAGCTCATCGGCGAGGATACGACCAATCTCGTGACCCTCGGCGCCAAAGTCGCGCGCGATGGTAATGACCACAGGATTCTTCTTATTCTCCAGATCGCTCATCGCGATTCCTTTCTCTATGTGACAAAGGGGCTGTCCCTTTGCCACATTCTACGCTGCCACCATTCGCCTCTGATATGCGCGAACCAGCAGCGAGATACCAAAGTTGAGCACAAAGTACATCGCGAAAACCAGGCCGTAGAGCATAAGAACCTGCGACAGGTCGATCGCGTGGGCCATCACGACGTTTGCCGTGTACATGAGCTCGGCCACGTTAATGCCCGAAAGATACGAGCTGTCCTTGATGACGGTCGTGCACTGGCTAAACAGCGCCGGAATGATCGTCTTAAACGTCTGCGGCAGAATGATGTAGCGCATGGTGGCAAAAAAGCCGAAGCCCTGGCTCTGCGCCGCCTCAAACTGGCCACGTGGAATCGAGTTGAGACCGCCGCGCACAATCTCGGCCATAACAGCGCTGGTAAACAGCGTAAAGGCGATGGTCGAAATCACAATGTCCAAACCCTGCACCGTAAAGTAGATAAACAGAATCCACAGCAGGTTCGGCGTGCAACGGAACAGCTCGATATAGGCGCTCACCAAAATACGGAACGGGCGGGGCGCATAGCTCTTAACGAGCGCCAGCACCGTGCCAAAGATGAGCGAGAAAAAGATCGACAGCGCCGAGATCTCGATCGTCTTAACAAAGCCGCCCCAAATGTAGAGCAGGTTGGTCGCGTTGAAGATTTCCATGCGCTAGGCCTCCTCTACGTTGTCGAGCCCCAGCTCGGCCAGGCTCACGCCGCGCGGACGCTCCTTGGAGCGGCGCTCGAGCCACTGCACCAGCATGGCGAGCGGAAAGCAGATGATGAAGTACATAAGGCAGCAGACGATGTATCCCTGCAGGTAACCGTACAGACTCACAAAGTTGTCGGAACGGTACATAAGGTCGCCGCCGGCCACAAGCGCCAGCACCGACGTGTTCTTGACCAGGTTGAGCGCCTGGTTACACAGCGGCGGCAGAATGATCTTGAACGTCTGGGGCAGCACGATGTACCAGTACGCCTGCGCGCGAGTGAAGCCCTGGCTCTGGGCCGCCTCCATCTGACCGCGCGGAACCGCCTCGATACCAGTGCGGATGACCTCCGAAATGTAGGCCGCGTGATACAGACCCACGCCCAAGAAGCCCAGCACGAACGGCGCGATGCGCACCGGCTGGTCGGCACCGGTTATGGCCTGCAAAAACTGCGGACCGGCCATGTACATAAAGAGCACCTGCACGGGCAACGGGGTGTTCTGGTAAAACTCCACGTACACGCGGCTTATGGCGCGCAGCACGCGCGAGCGAGTGGTAGAGAACACGCCCAGCAGCGTGCCCAGCACCAGCGACAACAGCAGGCCGGCAACGACCACTTGCAGCGTCACGCCAAAGCCCTCCCAGAAGGGCCCCATGTTTTGAAATGTCGTCGACCAGCGGTCGGCGTCAAATAATCCTTCGAGCATTTGATTCCTTCCTTGGACGATGCGCCTATACAAGACCCCAGGTCTTGACCTCTTGGTCGAGCCAGCCGTCGGCCAGGCGATCGCAAATCACCTGATCGACCACGGCCGAAAGGTCGCAGCCCTTCTTGGTCGCCACGCCGTAGCCCTGCTCGCCAAACTTGACCTCGGGCTGCAGCAGCTCAACGGTCTCGTTCATGTAACCGGCCAGCGTGGAGCGGTCCATGGCAAAGACGTCGATATTGCCGGCGTCGAGCGAACTCTTGATGATGGGATAGCCGCTAAAGGCCCTAAACTCGGGCTTGCAGCTAAAGCCGTTGTCCTTGATCATCTGCTCGATGAGGCCCTGTGTGGTGGCACCCTGGCTCACGCCAATGACCTTGCCATCCAGATCCTCAATCGAGGTAAAGCCCGAACGCTTCTTGACCATGAGTCCCACGTAGTCGGTGCGGTACGGCGTCGAGAAATCCCAGCTCTTCTTGCGCTCGTCGGTGATGGTGTAGGTCGCCGCGACTACGTCAAGTTGGCCGTTATCGATCAGCGGGCCGCGTGTCTTGGGCGTTACGTCGGTAAACTCGACAAGCTCCTGGGCGCGGGCCTCCTTGTAGCTCACGTCAAAGACAGCAGCGGCGATCTGATAGCACAAATCGACTTCCATGCCCTCAAAGCGGCCCTTGGCGGTGTCGTAATAGCCGTAGCCGGGAACATCCTTCTTAACGCCGGCATTCAGATGGCCACGCGATTTGATGGCCGCAAGCTTGGACCCCTTGTCGGAGCCCTCGCCGCTGGTGGAGTTGCCGCAACCGGTAAGCGCGGTCCCCGTCAGCGCAAGCATGCTGGCGCCAGCCAGCTGCAAAAAGTGACGGCGCGACACGGCCGCCCTCGTCATATCCGTCATGTCCATCACCGCGCCTAGTGCAGAATCTTGGACAGGAACTCGCGGCAGCGCGGGTTCTCGGGGTTATCGAAGAAGTGCTCGGGCGTGCCCTCCTCCAGAATGCGGCCGTCCTCCATAAAGATGACGCGGTCGGCCACCTGGCGCGCAAAGCCCATCTCGTGCGTCACGCAGATCATGGTGATGTCCTCCTGCGCGAGCTCAATCATAACGTCCAGAACCTCCTGGACCATCTCGGGGTCGAGCGCCGAGGTCGGCTCGTCAAACAGGATGATGGGCTGCTTGGTGCACAGGGCACGGGCGATGGCGATGCGCTGCTGCTGACCGCCCGAGAGATTCTGCGGATACTCGCCGGCCTTATGCGCCATGCCGACACGCTTGAGCGCGGCGATGGCGATCTCGGTCGCCTCCTCCTTGCTCTTCTTTTGCAGCTTGATGGGCGCCAGCGTCAAGTTGCCCAGCACTGTCATGTTGGGATACAGGTTGAACTGCTGAAACACCATGGAGCTATACTTGCGAGCCATCTCCAAGTGGTTCTTTTTGGTGAGCGGCGTACCGTCGATGACGACTTCGCCCGACGTGGGCTCCTCAAGATAATCGACACAGCGGATGAGCGTCGACTTACCCGAACCGGAAGGCCCGATCATTACGAGCTTCTCGCCGCGCTTGACGGTGAGGTTGATATCTTTGAGCACATGCAGGTCGCCAAAGTACTTGTTGAGATGCTTGATCTCGATCATGTCTGCCATGAATGTCCCTTCCCTGCGTTTACACGAGTTGAACTATTGTACGGAAAGAACCGCGTTTCCGCAGCCCGCACTACATTCCCGTAAAGAACCCGCAACCTTTAACCCACTCATTGGGGACAGACTTAAATGAGTACCTGCTCATTGGGCACTCATTTAAGTCTGTCCCCAATGAGCACCGCCCAGCAAAAAAGGGGCGTGACCGCAATGGCCACGCCCCCTCAACATCAACTATATGCCGCTCGGCCCCTACGCGAGTTTGGCTCCGACGATCTTTGCCGCGGCCGGCTTATCGAAGTTGCCACCGGTGGCCTTGCCGAGTGCACCCATAACCTGGCCCATCTGCTTCTTGGACGTGGCGCCCAGCTCGGCGATAACCTGCTCGATCAGGGCCTCGAGCTCCTCGCCCGAAACCTGCGCGGGCAGCAGGCTCTCCAGAATCTTGACCTGCTCGGTCAGGTTGTCGGTACGCTCTTGGTCGGTGCCGGCCTTGATGGACATCTCCAGCGTCTCGCTCGTCTGCTTGATCAGACGCTTGATCATGCTGTTGACGTCTTCCTCGGTCACATCGCGGCGCTCGTTGACCTCGATATTCTTCACCTCGGCCTTAACCTGGCGAATGATGGACAGGCGAACCTTGTCCTTAGCCTTCATGGCCGCGATCATTTCCTTCTGCAGCTCTTCGTTGGTCATCTGTAAATCCTCCTCAATAGTGTGAGCGGCACTCGTACGAGCGCCGCCCCATGATTACTCAGTCGTCGACGAATCGTCGGTCGAGCTCTTGGTGACGCCCTTCAGACTCACGTTATAGGGTACGTCCTTGGGCATGGGGTTAACGGTGATGTCGGCATCCTTCTTGTACTGCTCCAGCCACTCGCTGTACGCGGTGCTGGCCGCTTGCGTCTTCACCACATTGGAAACGTACTTCTTGATGGCCTTGGGCACCTGGTTGATGTCATCGACCTGATTATCGACATGGAAGTAGTCGGTGCACTTGATGATGTGGTAACCATAGGTCGACTCGACGACTTCGCTCACGTCGCCCTTGTTGAGCCCCTCGAGCGCCGTCTGGTAGCTGTCGACGAAAGTGGTGAGCTTATCCCAGCCCACATCGCCCTTCTTCTCCTTGGAGCTGGTGTCCTCGGAGTACTGCTCAACGGCGTCCTCAAAGCTCAGCTCACCGGAGTTGATCTTGTCCAGGCACTCCTGTGCCTTGGCCTTGGCGGCAGCCTTGTCCTCGTCGGAAGCGTCGGAATCAACCTTGATCAGGATGTTCGACGAGCGGCGAGCATCGTTGTAGTTAGACAGGTTCTCGTTGATGTAATCGACGATCTCGCTGTCCTTGGGCTTGCTGGTGGGCGCCACGGCATCCTTGAGTTTCTGCTGCGCCAGGCTCTCCTTGAGCGAATCCTTGTAGGTGCCCTCGGTATAGCCGTAGGTCTTGAGGGTCTTCTTAAAGGTCTTGGCACCGCCCGCGCTCTTGCACGCGTCCTTCCAAGCCTTCTCGACCTCCTCGTCCGACACCGTCACGCCGTTCTCCTTCTGTGCCTGCTGAAGCAGAATCTGCTGCGTGTAGGAGTCGATGAGCTGCTTGCGGTACTTCTTGGGCGTGAGGTCGTTGTCAACCAGATACTGCGCCCAATCCTCATCCTTGGTGTAGCCGTAGGACGTGCGCATGCTCATGATCTGCTTGGTCACGGTGTCCTCGGTAAGGTTGGTGCCGTTGATAGTGGCAGCAACACCGCCGGTCAGCTTGTAGCCCGAGGTGTCCTCAGCCTGCGACATAAGGCCGGAGCACGCCATCGCCGAGACAGAAAGCAGCATCGCCAGCACGCCGATAACCACCAGGACAATCTTGACGGTCTTGGACACATAGGTCTTGCGCTGCTTCTTACGAGAGCTGGAGGCGGCGCGGGACCGCTGCTCGGGCGTCGGCGCGGCCTCGGAGTTCTTTTTCTTATTTGCCATAGTTGGCCTTTCGCATAACGAATCGAACAAACGCCATTGTGTCACAACGCGGCCCCCGCGACACGCTTGGTGCATTGGGGACAGGTTAATCTGCACCATTTTGGTGCAAAGGGGACAGCTCTGGCACTTGGCACTTGGGGACGTTCTTTATATGCCGGCACTTCGGGACTGTCCCTTACTGCCGGCAGAAAAGGAACGTCCCCAAGTGCCGACTCAGCCCCACCTTAGAAGTGGCGGCGGATGGCGTCGACCATGCCCTGGGGCGTGGTCTGGCCGAGCACGTCGGCTGCGGCATCGGCGTCCATAAAGATGTTCATGAGCGCCTGCAGGGCCTCGACCTGGCCGCCCGGCTCGGCAATACCCAGATTGATGACGATCTGCACCGGCACCGGAGCGCCCATGCCAGCCATAGCGTTAAATGTCACGGACGCGGCGGGCTTCACCACCGCGATATAGGGCTTGGCCACAAACCCCGGATCGGTATGCGGAATGGCAATGTTTGCCGCCGGCATGGCAAGACCCGTGGGATAGGCATCCTCGCGCGTGCGAACGGCGCCGAGCCAACCGGACGCAATGTAGCCACGTGGTGCAAGCTCGCCCTCGAGCCGCGCAAACACCTCATCCGGCGTCGCACACTCCCAATCAAAAAACACCAACTCAGGCGTAAACAGCGCTTCGTTATCCGCCATGCGCTCACCTCTCTCACCTAGTCACCTGCGACGTTCTTGAATGACCAGTCGTTAAAGACCGTTCCCGATGACTACCCAAAACAAAAGGTGGCCACGCGCGCCTTGGCGCCAATGACCACCCTGACTACTCGGCTAAATTGTACTGTGCGCCGCTAGCCGCGAGGCGCGTCAATTGCGACCTTGCCGCTCTCCAGCACGTGAACGCGGCCGTCGGCGAGCATCTGCACGACCTCGGGATACAGCACGTGCTCAATCGCGTGGATGTGCTCCTCGAGCGTGTCGACGTCCCAGCCCTCCTCAACAGCCAGCGCGCGCTGGGCGATGATGGGGCCGTTGTCGTAGATCTCGTTGGCAAAGTGCACGGTCACACCGGTTACCTTGACGCCGCGCGCAAAGGCATCGTCGATCGCATGCGCGCCGGTAAAGCTCGGCAGCAGCGCCGGGTGTAGGTTAACCACGCGGTTGGAAAACGCCGCCAGCAGCGGCGTGTGCACCATGCGCATGTAACCGGCCATCACCACGTACTCGCAGCCGCGCTCGAGCAGCTCATGCGCGATGATCTCGTCGGCGGCGATGGGGTCGGCATAGACATCCTTGGACAGCGTGAGTGTCTGGATGCCCACACGCTCGGCGCGCTGCAGGCCCTTGGCCGAAGGACGGCTCGACACCACAAGCTCAATCGAGGCGTTGAGCTTGCCGGCGGCGATCAGATCGATCAGCGCCTGCAGGTTGGTACCCGAACCGCTGATGAGCACACCGATCTTGAGCGGCTCGGCCGTATCGGTGCCGGTCGGACGGGTGTAGGGTACAAAGCCCAGGCCCTCGGCAGCAGCCATCTGCTCGTTAGCGCTCATCGGAGTACACGACCTTACCGGAGCCCTCGACGCACTCGCCCACGCGGAACGGCTTCTCGCCCAGCGCGACCAGGGCCTCGGTCACGGCAGCCTCGTCCTCGGG
>CABSZR010000061.1 GCA_902482185.1 uncultured Collinsella sp.
ATCGCTCTGCTCGGCGTGATCGCGTTTGAGGGATTCCAGCTATTCCGCGGCCCCACCGCGTCCGAATCGGCAACGCAGAAAGCAGAGGACGACAACCAGTACCTGGACATCAACACCCTCAAGGGCGACCCCAACGACGGAGACGACGAGTAGCGAGGGCTGAAGGCAGCCGCAGGATCCCGCATCCAGCATCGGCTTCTAAGTGCTGTTTTGTCATCCAACTACACTTTTCCGAAGTTTTAAGGTGCCTATTTCGACACTTTTCCGTACTTTTACACGGCTGATTTCGACACTTTTCCGGATGAAAGCCGAATAATCACTTGGGAAACCAACGCCATCCGCGCGTCATTTCGCGGATGGCGCTTGATTTCTGTCCGTACACGTTGAGTCCGTACACGTTGATAGACTCCATCTTGCCCGCAAGGAGCGGGCGCGTTTTATCCAGAGTCGGGGTAGAGAGTTGGCTCCACGATCCCGACGCCAACCGGCCAAGAGGCACGGTGGCCCTGCCAACATCGATGAAAGGAGTCCGTATGGACAATTTCTCCGTGCGCAGTGAGCGCAACTTCCACAACCTGGCAGCCAAGCCAAAACGAATGCATCTTCTGGACGAGCCGAGCGGCTATGCCTCGGCCATGGTCAAGAACAGCCTCTCCCACCGGATGCGCTTCACGGTACAGAAGCTCGAGGAAGAGCTCTGCGCTGCTGGCAATCCGCATGTGCTACAGATTAAGTTGTTCGGAGACGATTTGCGTGAGCCGTCTAGCTGGAAGCTCTTTGCCGACGGCGCGTGCGTCGCAAGCGGCTCGGGCGACTTTGCCCGCGAGTGCTTCTGCGAGGGAGCTGAGGTGTTTCTGGACCTGTGTCGCGACGCCGTACGCACAGCCGAGCTGCGGCAGTGGAGCGAAAGGGAGTATGAGCTGTTGAGTGCGGCCCGCGGGATTGCGATGGTGTAGGCAGACAGACCAGACAGCTCGTCATACTGGTTGACGCTTCGATTCAAACAGCAGTGCGAAGTCGCGCTTACAGCCCTGCCATGCCAAACCGAATGGCGTTCTCAAAAGGCCTACCTCCCCTCCGCCTTCAGCTTCAGCAGCAGGTCGCCCAGCTCGGGACACTTGTTGGAAAGGCGCGTCTGGGGTCGCTCGCCCATCCCCCATCGTTGGCGAACTTCCTGGGCGCGCGGACTCACACGGTAGTTCCCGTCCATCATCTGCTTGAGCAACTTAGCGGTCACGCGCGCATCGGCCAGGGCGCTGTGGGCGTGGCCCGTCGACTCGTCGAACTCGATGCCAAACCACGTCACCGCGTCACTCAAAGAGACGCACCCGTGGCTGCCTACGTCCATAATCGAGGTGTAAAACGCCTGCAGGTCGGCCCAGTCCGTAGGAAATGCGGAAAGATCGATGCGCTTTGCCCGGCACTCGGTCAAAAGCTGTCGACGGTCCGTCCCACTCCAGCAAACCACCTGAGCGAAGTAGCGACCGATCCAATCGCTGAGCCTTTTGATCACCACATAGAGCGGATCGGCCATCGCGGTGTCCACGGCCGATATCCCCGTAAGCTCGCGGACGGGAAACGCAACGCCTTCGGTAAATTCCGTCTGCACAAACTGCGAGAACTCGCCCATAACGTTGCCGTGGTAATCGAGCTTGACGGCGCCGACCTCGATAATCTCGTTGCGCAGTCCACGACGTTGGCGCTGCTTTGGCACCGGCGCAAACTCAAAGTCCAGCACAACCTGGCGCGCAAAGTTCGTCGTATCGATAGCCGAGATACACGGCGTCTTTTTCAGCTGACACGGTTAGGGCCTTTCTCCGTCAACTGCCGCTTGCTACATAAGCGGCTACATTGCCGTAAGGATAGGCGCCCGTACGGACATGAAATCGCCCAGCGCGGCTACCCGGCATCCTTGCGTAAAGCCACACTTTGAGAGAATCACGTCACTGTTATTATCGAACATATATTCGTATTTATAGCAGTACTTTGATAGAATTGCAGTTGTTGACGGCAGTTCCATGTGCCGGGCAGCGCCCTCCATGCGACGGGAGGTGATGCCCATGACCGATCTGACTGATTTCGTGAAGCTCCTGACCGCTTTGGTCTCGCTCCTCACGGCGCTTATCGGACTTACCGAGGCACTCAAGCAGCGTACGAAGCAGAAAAAGAGGGGTCGACGCCGGTAAGGCATTGACCCCTTAATCGAAGTAACGGCGCCGCCCAGCTATCACCCTTGGGCTGCCGTCGACTTCATTCTACCCACGGTTGCCAGGTTTAACAAATGAATTTTCAGTAATGGAGCCTCGGAGCCCGCTCGCTCAACCACCTGGCCATCGGATTAGCCGGATTCTGGGACACGCCTTCCGTCCCAGGCCTCTACCGGAAAATGCGTCCCACCCTGAGGCTCGATTCCGGGACACGGTTTCCGTTTGAAGCCCCGATGGGAAAGCGTGTCCCGTTCCGAGAGCTCATTCCGGGATGCAGTTTCCGCTAGAGATGCCACCGGGAAAGCGTATCCCGTTTTGGAGCCGAATTCTGGGTCGTAGTTTCCGCCTGAGGGCCGATCCGGAAACGGCATCCCATTCTGAAGCCGAAATCTGGAACGCACTTTCCGCCAAAGGTCGCAAAAGGAAAGCACATCCCATTCCCAGCATCAAATCAGGACGCGCTTCATTATCCCCGCCCTCACATCTCGGCAAACGAAATCAGCTTGACGTCTCCCCTACTCTCCGCGGCATCCCGACATCCCTGCGTAAAGCCGCTTTTTGAGAAAAGCGCATAGCTTTTTCGTTGCCGTCTAAAGAGCTCGCTTCGGTGCACGAGCTTTTGCAGCACGTCCTCGCCCACCGGTTCATTGCGCCATTTGCACTCCGCAAACAGCGCAGCGCCCTCGCCATCGTCAACAATCAAGTCGATTTCTTCCTGCATATGCGTGCGATTATCCGTCCCCCACCAACGCCCGACGCTCGCTGGAACCACATCGAGCTGGTCCGCGCGCGCGAGTTCGTACACGTATTGTCTGCATATAAGCTCAAAGACTGTACCCATGTAATCCGATACGTGCGGCTCAATGCGCTTATACGCCATCTCGGCCATATCGTTTTGAATCAGCCCAATGTTCTGCGGCACAAACTTATACCAGAACCTAAACATCTGGTCGCTCAGCAGATACACGGCTCGCTTATTGCTCGTCTCGTTTAGGGGCAGCTCGCGCTCGACAATCCCAAGCGACGCCAGCTTATCCACATAGCTCTTTACGTTGCTCGCAGGGATTCCCGTAGAGCTCGCAATCTCCGAGATCTTCGAGCGCCCCTGAGCAATTGCTTGCACGATCGCATCATATTGCTCGGGATTGCGGCACTCTTGCAATAGCAGGTTACTCGGCTCCTCAAAGAGATAGCCCGTAGGAGTAAGAAAAAGACGTTTGATGTTGTCCTTGAGCGGCGCGGCAGGATCGACTTTCTCGATATATGCAGGAATGCCGCCCGTCATGCCATAGCAAACCGCAGCGTCTTCGCGACTCATGCCCTGCCACAGGCCGAGGGTCGTCGTAAAATCGAGCGGCATGATCTTAAACTGGGCCGTACGCCTACCGTATAGCGGACTCTCGTAGCCCAGCACCTGCTCTTCCATAAACGAAAGCGACGACCCGCACAGGATAAGCATGAGCTTGGTCTCTTTGTACAGGTGATCGATCTTGTCTTGCAGCAACGAGCTGATTTCGGGATTCGATTGGGCGAGATAGGGATACTCGTCAATCACGACAACCAAACGTTCCGTGCGAGCCATGGTGGCCAATGCATCGAACGCTTCGTCAAAACTACGAAACGACACGCCTGCAGCACCAACCGAGCCTGCAAGTATCGCCTGGCTAAAGCCGTGCAGGTTTGCCTCCGCATTGGTACGACGAGCTTGAAAGTAAATAGCTTTCTTGCCTTGGATGAACTCTGTGATAAGGCGCGTTTTACCCACACGACGGCGGCCGTAAATCACAGGCATTTCAAAGGAGCCCGTGCCATACAGTCGATTGAGCTCGGACATTTCCGCTGTTCTTCCGATAAACATAGGGCCATCCTTCCTTTACGTTATAGCTAGCTATATTATACCTTCCTATAATATAGCTAGCTATAACGTAATTCGACAAGCGGCGCACGCAAAAGGGGCGGTACACCCCCGCACGTGGACCGTTCCGGAAAATGTATCCCGTTCTGGAGCCAAAAACTGGGCCGTAGTTTCCGCAGATACAAGGCGACAGTCCGCCGCCCTTATCACATGCCTTCAAATATGCGATCCAGAAACACAAAACAGCAGATAGAATGCTCTTTTTCAAAAAGTACACGTCCCGAAACTTACCAAGACTTCATATCTAGCTACCGTTCACGGTCGCCGATTACCGCCCACCGATTCAAACAAGAAATATGTCGCCAAAAGCAGGTCATCTACCTGCATGGTTAGATTTTGGTCAGCTTTTGGTCAGCTGAGCGGCAAGTTCCAGCTGATACGTTTTTGCTACCCAAAAGGAGGCGGTAGCTCATGACCCATTGCAATAACCAGCTCATCGACCAACTGCTCACTCAAGCCGAACAAGAGGGGCGCTGTCTGATTCCCCCGAGCACGGCGATCCGAAAAGCGCTCCTTCGGCGCATCGGCGGCATGGTCGTCTCCCCCATGCCGGGACTGTTCGCGCGCAAAATGCGCTGGGATGAGCTCAACCGGGCGCAGCGTCATTGCGAGATTATTCGCGCCCTTGCGATCATCCACCCTGATTGGACCTTCTGCTCGTTTTCGGCAGCTTGCCTGCTGGGGCTCGAGGTCTCGTGGCGACACCTGAACGTCGTGCATGTTTGCAGCTCGACAAAGCCGTCGGCTCGTCCGGGCGCACATATTCAGCGACACCAGATTGAGCCGGCCGGAGCAATACGCAGAGCCGGCATATCGGTAACGCCGCCCATCCAAACGGCCACAGATTGCCTGCTGCAAACTGGTTTTGCCGACGGCATGCCCATTGCCGATTCGGCGATCTCAAAGCTCGGCCTTGCGCGGGAACAGCTGATGGAGGCCGTTGAGCAACGAGCGACTGCCCGCAATGGTCGCGCGATTCGCACCGCCCTCACAACGCTTCGATATGCCGACGCCCGCGCCGAGAGCGGCGGGGAATCGGTCGCCCGAGCCATCATGATCGAGACGGGCTTTGCGCCCGACTGGCTTCAATACGAGCTGACGGACCCCTTCGATTCGACCAAGAGCATGCGAACAGATTTTGCCTGGGAGCGCCAGGCGCGGGAACTTACGCTGGGCGAACTCGACGGGCTCATCAAATATACCGACCAGACCATGCTGGCCGGACGCACCACCGCCGAAGCGCTCGTTGCCGAACGACAGCGCGAGGCACACCTATCGCTCTACGGTCACCCTCTACTGCGCTTTACCATGAACGAGGTCCGCTCGGCAGGAATGCTCGCCAAAAAGCTGCAGACGGCAGGCGTCCGGCAGACCGCTCTACCGACATGGCTCAACGAGGTGGACCTGTAGGAGCTGCTAGGCCACGCATCGCCGAATCGCATCCCCCCCTATCTGGGCCGCGTTTTCCCAACGGCCACGCCAACGGAAAGCGCATCCCAGTCTGGACGCTCAAAACGGGATGCACTTTCCGGATGGCGGGCCTGGCGGAAAGCGTGTCCCGGAATCCCGTCTCAGAGCTGGACAGGCTTTCCGGTTGAGTCCTTCAGCGGAAACCGCATCCCGGAATAAACGCTCAGACTGGGATGCACTTTCCAAACGGCCGGCCAGCGGAAAACACATCCCATTCTGAGGCACGATTCCGGGACGCAGTTTCCGCATGCGGCCCCGTTGGGAAAGTTCATCCCGTTCCGAAGCTGGATTCCGGGACACAGTTTCCGCATGCGGAGGCGCTCCAAACAAAAGCCCCGACTCGCGATGGAGCCGGGGCCAAAGGCGCAGCGTATGTAGTTGATGTTGAGCGCGAACAGCCCATCAGCAATGGTCGTCCGCGCCCTACCCTACCCGCGGTTGCGAACGCGGCTGTAGGGCGTATCCACCATGGGAAGATCCGGACGCAGTTTGCCGTCAAACGCGCGGTAAGCGTTCTGTACGGCGGGCGCCGTGGGGATCGTTGCGATCTCGCCGATGCCCTTGCCGCCATATGCCACAGGCAGCAGCTCGTCCTTCTCCACGTAAATGGCGTGGATATCCGGAATCTCGGGCGCACGGAACAGCCCGAGCGTACCGTACCTTGCCTGGGGCACGCAGTCCTTGAGCGGCCAGTCCTCGGTAAGCGCATAGCCCATACCCATGAGCACGCCGCCTTCGATCTGACCCTGGATGGAGATGGGATTGACCACCTTGCCGGAATCGTGCGCGGCATAGACCTCGCTCACGCGACCGTCATCATCCAGAATGACCACATGCGTGGCAAAACCGTAGCAGATGTGGCTCTTGGGGTTGGGAACATCCGCGCCCAGTTTGTCGGTCGGCTCCAGGTACACGTAGCCAAACTCGCATCCCTCGAGCGCCTTAATGGCGGTCGCGGGATCCTGAGGATGCATACCCTGGCCGGCGACGAGCTCCTGCGTGCGCAGCTGGTAGGCGCGACCGTCATCGTACTCGATCTTGACGCCGTCGCCATGCGCGCTCACGGGAGCATCGGGCGCGGGCTTGCCGGCCTCGATGCCAACCATGGCATCGCGCAGCAGGAAGGCGGCGCCGCGCACGGCCTCGCCGGTCACGACCGTCTGACGCGAACCAGACGTGGTGCCGGAGTCGGGAGCATTCTCGGTGGAGCACTCGCCGTTGGCGATGCAGCGAAGCGGCAGACCGCAGGCCTCGGCAACGTCCTGCAAAAAGACGGTGTTGCAGCCCTGGCCGATGTCGGACGTGGCGGCATAGACCACGGCCACGCCGTTCTCGACGCGAATCTTGCAGCGGCCGGCATCGGGCAGGCCAACGCCCACGCCAGCGTTCTTCATAGCGCAGGCAATGCCGGCGTGGCCGGGATGCGCGTAGTAGGCATCCTTGACCTCGAGCAGTGTCTCCTTAAGCGCCGTGGAGCAGTCGGCAATCTGGCCGTTGGGCAAAACCTCGCCCGGCTCGATGGCGTTGCGGTAACGAATCTCCCACGGATCCAGGCCGACCTTCTCTGCCAGCAAGTCGATCAGGCTCTCGAGTGCAAACTCGGACTGGCAAACGCCAAAGCCGCGGTACGCGCCGGCGGGCGGGTTGTTGGTGTAGTAGCCAAAGCCGCGAATGTCGGTGTTCTGGTACTTGTAGGGGCCGACGGCATGCGTGCAGGCGCGCTCGAGCACCGGGCCGCACAGCGACGCGTAGGCGCCGGTATCAAAGTTGATCTCGCAATCCAGGCCGGTAAAGTTGCCTTCGGCGTCGCAGCCCAGTGTAAAGGTGCCGTCCATGGCATGACGCTTGGGATGAAAAGCAAGCGACTCGGCACGCGTGAGCTTGCACTTCACGGGACGCTGGAACTTGTACGCGGCGAGCGCAGCCAGGTGCTGGATTGACACGTCTTCCTTGCCGCCAAAGCCGCCACCCACGAGCATGGTCTCGACGACCACGCGCTCGGGTTCGTTATCCCAGCCAAACATGTGGGCGCACTCTTTGCGCGTATCGTAGGCACCC